>NZ_JAGXKC010000005.1:0-150785 GCF_019091045.1 Stenotrophomonas sp. GbtcB23
GCCCAACGCTGGTGCCCCGATGGACAACAACGACAGCGGCATTGCTCCAGCAGTGAGGAAACCGCGCTGCTGGCACGTTTCCTTCCACTCCTTGTTGCTGTTGGAGAGCTTGGTGAGGATCGGTGTCTTGAGTGCACGCCGTGTGTCGAGAGTGTTCTTCGCGTTCTGGATGCCGAGGGCAGCGCCAATGCGCAGCAGGGCGGTAGGGGTCCGCATGGATGCAAGGCACCATAAAGAAAGGACCGCCATTATTGAAAGGCGGCCCTCTACTGCTTTCAGAAAATGCTCAAGCGCGTGCGTGAGGTCCCACGCACGTCGATTTCAGTCGGAAGTGGCCTGCCTTGGATGGCGGCATGCGAAAAGTGCACCATTCTGATTGCTGCAAAAAATTGCAGCTTGCAGAAACCGCTCATTTGGAGACGTTCGCGCCATCACAGTGAAACATCGTGCCCGGGGTGGGAGGGCCCCGGGCACGATCCCCCTTACTTCAACCCATTGCTGATCGTGTTCACCAGCGTGCCCTGGGTATCATCGCCGCTGAACTCCCAGAAGAACGCACCGCCCAGTCCCTGGGTTTTCACGTAGCCCATCTTCTCGGTCACCATCGCCGGGGTGTCGAAGCTCCAGAACGTGGTGCCGTTGTAGCTCCAGGTGGCCCGCGCGGTGGCGTCGGTGAAGACCGGATGGTTGAGGTTCTTCAACACCTTCCAGTCTTCGATGCCCGCCTCGTAGGTGCCCGGTGCGGCCGTGCCGGTCTGGTACAGCCCGTTGTTGACGTTGGGCACGTTGGTCCAGCCACGGCCGTAGAAGCCGATGCCCAGGTTGAGCTTGCTGGCCGGCACCCCGCGGGCGAGGAAGGCTTCCATCGCATCGTTGCTGTTGTACAGCTTCACATCACCGGTGGACGGATCGGCCGGCGAATCGAACAGCGCCGAATGGTGCCCGGTCTTCGGATCGAACGCGCCGTGGAAGTCGTACGTCATCACGTTGATGAAATCCAGGTACGGGTGATACGCCGTCGGATCAGTCACGCGGATCTTGTCGATGCCCGCACCGACCGCCACCGTGAGCAGCAGGCCCGGGCGCACCGCATCGAGCTGGCGGCGGAATTCGGCCATCAGCGCGGTGAAGTTGGCATTGTCGGCCGGTGTCCCGCAGGCGATGCCGCACGCCACCGGGTATTCCCAGTCGATGTCGATGCCGTCGAACACGCCTGCCGCCGCGCCCACGCCACCGGCACCGTCGGTCACCGGCAGGTTGCCCTTGATGTAGGCGTCGATGCACGAGGCCACGAACGCCTGGCGGTTGGCCGGCTGCGCCGCGCTGGAGAAGCCGCGCGACCAGGTCCAGCCACCGAGCGAGATCAGCACCTTCACGTTCGGGTGCTTGGCCTTGAGCTGCTTGAGCTGGTTCCAGTTGCCGCGCAGCGGCTGGTCCCAGGTATCGGCGCTGCCGCTGACGCTCTCACCGGCCTGGAATGCCTTGGTGTAATCGGCGAACGCATCGCCGCCCACCCCGGTGTTCGGGTCGGAGGCCTGGGTGACGCCCACTTCGCAGCGGTTGTTGCGCACGTTGCCGAAGGCGTAGTTGATGTGGGTCAGCTTGCTGGCCGAACCGCTGGTGTCGATGTTCCTGACCCGGTAGTTGCGCCCGTAGATGCCCCACTGGGTGAAGTAGCCGATGACGCGCTTGTTGCCGCCACTGCCGCCCCCTGCACTGGTGGTCACGCTGATGGTGGCACTGCGGGCCGAGGCGTTGCCGGCGTTGTCGCGGGCCCGCACGGCGTAGGTGTAGGCGGTGCTGGCGGTGAGGCCGCCATCGGTGTACTGGGTGGCGTTGGGCGAGCCGACCAGGGTGCCGTTGCGGTACACGTCATAGCCGGCCACGCCGCTGCCGCCGCTGTTGTCGGTGGCCGCGCTCCAGGCCAGGTTGACGGTGGTGGCGGTCTTGGACGGCGACGACAGGCCGCCCGGCACGCTGGGCGGGGTGGTGTCGTTGCTGGCGGCGTTGACGGTCACGCTGACCGTGGCCGACGAGGTCACGGCGTTGTTGTTGTCGGTTGCCACGGCCTTGAAGGTATGGGTGCCGGCCGCCGCGTTGGTCCAGCTCACGCTGTAGGGCGCGCTGGTGTCGATGCCGAGCGAGGTGCCGCCACGGAAGAATTCGACCTTGCTCACGCTGCCGTCGGGGTCACTGGCGTTGGCGCTGACGGTGATGGTGCTGCCGGCGCTGAAGCTGGCGCCGTTGGCCGGCGAGGTCAGGCTGACGATGGGTGGCTGGTTGCTGCCGCCGCTGTCGCAGGCGCCCAGGTTGGTGTAGTACGGCGCACCGGCCGGGTGGTCGGGCGGGGCATTCCAGATGTCCTGGTTGGCCCGGTACAGCACGCCGCCCTTCTGCAGTGTGCTGCCGGCCAGGTAGATCACGTTGCCGTTCCACTCCGGCACGCCGGTACAACTGGCGGCCAGGGCGAGGCCGGGGCTCAGGGCCGCCGAACCCAGGGCGAGGGCCAGCAGCCAGCGGCGGGGCCGGGCGGGGCGGCGGGGAGATAACGATGTCACCGTACTGCGCGCAATCGGGTCAGCCATGTCGTACTCCGATCAGGTGGTGGGCGCTGGGCGGCAGGGTGTCGCCAGCGTTGCAGCAGGTCCGGGGCCGGTGAGAGAGGCCGGCAACAGCAGAGGGGGCGGACGCGGGGCCCGCCGGCGATGTGCCGGGCAGGTGGTGGCAACGTTGTCATGGTTTGCGTGCCCAATCCGTGCGCCAGCGCAAGGTTCGGGGCGCCGGTTCGTTCAGGCGGAGCACCGGGAGTCGGCCGCGACCGGCCCCGGGACCGACCACCGGCCGGCACGGACCGGTACAATAGTGGGCCCCGTTCCCAACCACGGTTCCCCGGACATGATGGTCCTCGAGGGCGCATCCGCCCTTTCGCCGTTCCGCCGCGAACGTCTTGAATCCCGCCTCCAGTCCCTGGCCGCCGATCTGCGCATTACCGGTGCCTGGCATGTGTACTTCATCCAGACCGAGGGCGATGCCGCCCCGGACCCGGTGGTCCTGACCCGGATCCTGGAAGCCGAGCCGGCCCCGGCAGTACGCGAGGACGGGGCAACCAGCCGCTTCGTGGTGCCGCGCCTGGGCACGCTGTCGCCGTGGTCGAGCAAGGCCACCGAACTGGTGCGTGGCGCCGGGCAGCCGATCCGCCGGGTGGAACGTGGCCTGCGCATCGACCTGGCCGGCTGGCCGGCCGACGCGGCCGCGCGCGAGGCGGTCATCCGCGCGCTGCACGACCCGATGACCCAGTCGGTGCTGGACGACGCCGCCCAGGCCCAGGCGCTGTTCACCGCGCCGGCCCGTGGCGAGCTGGAGCGGGTAGCGCTGGAAGACCTGGAAGCGGCCAACCGCCGCCTGGGCCTGGCCATGGCCCAGGACGAGATCGACTACCTGCGCCAGCGCTTCGGCGAGCTGGGCCGCAAGCCGTCGGACGTGGAACTGATGATGTTCGCGCAGGCGAACTCCGAACACTGCCGGCACAAGATCTTCAATGCCAGCTGGACCATCGATGGCGCCGACCAGGCCCATTCGCTGTTCCGCATGATCAAGAACACCCACCAGCAGACTCCGCAGCACACGCTCAGCGCGTACAGCGACAACGCGGCGGTGGTGGCCGGTTTCCCGGCCGCGCGCTACCGGCCGGACCCGGCCACGGGTGAGTACCGCAGCGAAGCGGTGGTCGATTCGGCGTTCTGCATCAAGGTGGAAACGCACAACCACCCGACCGCGATCGCGCCGTTCCCGGGCGCCTCCACCGGCGCCGGCGGCGAGATCCGCGACGAAGGCGCCACCGGCCGCGGCGGCAAGCCCAAGGCCGGCCTGACCGGCTTCTCGGTCTCGCACCTGCGCATCCCGACCCTGCCGCAGCCGTGGGAAGCGCCGCGCGCGCTGAACCCGCGCATGGCGCCGGCGCTGGACATCATGCTGGAAGGTCCGCTCGGCGGCGCCGCGTTCAACAACGAATTCGGCCGCCCGAACCTGTTGGGCTACTTCCGCAGCTTCGAGCTGCCCGAAGGCGACGGCCTGACCCGCGCCTACGACAAGCCGATCATGCTGGCCGGTGGCCTCGGTGCGATCGACCAGGTCCAGGTCGAAAAGCTCAAGCTGCAGCCGGGCGATGCGGTGATCGTGCTCGGTGGCCCGGCCATGCTGATCGGCCTGGGCGGCGGTGCCGCCAGTTCGGTGGCCTCCGGCGAAAGCGCCGAGGACCTGGATTTCGCCAGCGTGCAGCGCGACAACCCGGAAATGGAACGCCGTTGCCAGGAAGTGATCGACCGCTGCGTGGCGCTCGGTCTGGACAACCCGATCCGCTGGTTCCACGACGTGGGCGCTGGTGGCCTGTCCAATGCGATTCCGGAGCTGCTGCACGACTCCGGCGTGGGCGGGGTGATCGACCTGGGCAAGGTGCCCACCGATGACCCGTCGCTGTCGCCGATGCAGCTGTGGTGCAACGAATCGCAGGAGCGCTATGTACTGGGCGTGCCGCAGGCGCGCCTGGCCGAGTTCGCCGCGCTGTGCGCGCGCGAGCGCTGCCCGTTCGCCGCGGTCGGCGTGGCCACGGCCGAAGAACGCCTGGTGGTCGCCTATGGCGCGACGGTCGGCAACATTCCGGCCGACGCCCCGATCGACCTGCCGATGGACGTGCTGTTCGGCAAGCCGCCGAAGATGCACCGCGACACCGCGCACCCGCCGGCGCCGCGCTGGCCGTCGCTGAAGACCGCTGGCCTGGACCTGCACGACGCTGGCCTGCGCGTGCTCGCGCACCCGTCGGTGGCGTCGAAGAACTTCCTGGTCACCATCGGTGACCGCAGCGTCGGTGGCCTGACCGCACGCGAACAGATGATCGGTCCGTGGCAGCTGCCGCTGTCCGACGTTGCCATCACCCTGGCTGGCTTCGATACGCTGGCCGGCGAAGCGATGTCGATCGGCGAGCGCACCCCGCTGGCGCTGCTCGATGCCGCCGCCTCGGCGCGCATGGCAGTGGGTGAAGCGATCACCAACCTGTGCGCGGCCCCGGTCGATGCGCTGGAAACGGTGAAGCTCTCGGCGAACTGGATGGCCGCGGCGGGCCACAACGGCGAAGACGCGCTGCTGTACGACGCCGTGCGCGCAGTGGGCATGGAGCTGTGCCCGCAGCTGGACCTGAGCATCCCGGTCGGCAAGGACTCGCTGTCCATGCAGGCGCAGTGGCACGACGCCGGTGAGGCGCACAAGTCGGTGTCGCCGGTGTCGCTGGTGATCACCGCGTTCGCGCCGGTGGCCGATGCCAGCACCCAGCTGACCCCGCTGCTGGACCGCGAGACGGAAAGCGAGCTCTGGCTGATCGGCCTGGGCGCCGGCAAGCAGCGCCTGGGCGGGTCGATCCTGGCCCAGGTGCACGCCGACCACAGCGCGCTGCCGGCGTTCGCCGGTGCCGTGCCGGACCTGGACGATCCGCAGCGCCTGCGTGCGTTCTTCGAACTGATCCGCGACGCACGCCAGTCCGGCCTGCTGCTGGCCTACCACGACCGCAGCGACGGCGGCGCGTTCGCCGCGCTGTGCGAAATGGCCTTCGCCTCGCGCCAAGGCCTGGACATCACTCTGGATGCGTGGGGCGACGATCCGTTCCGCAGCCTGTTCAACGAAGAGCTGGGTGCGGTGGTGCAGATCGCCCGCGAAGACCGCGCGGCCTTCGCCGACCTGGTCGAGCGCCATGCGCTGACCGAATGTGCCCAGCGCATCGCCCGCCCGACCACCGCCCCGGTGGTGCGCGTGTCGCTGCAGGGCGAAAGCCTGGTTGAATGGCGCTGGGAAGCGTTGTTCGATGCCTGGTGGTCGGTCACCCACGCCATGCAGAAGCTGCGCGACAACCCCGACAACGCCGACCAGGAGCGCGCCATCGCGCGCAGCTTCACCGCGCCGGGCCTGAAGCCGAAGCTCAGCTTCGACCTCAATGAGGATGTGGTCGCCCCGTTCATCAACACCGGCGCGCGTCCGCGCGTGGCGGTGCTGCGCGAGCAGGGCGTCAACGGCCAGATCGAAATGGCCAACATCTTCGAACGCGCCGGCTTCCGCAGCGTGGACGTGCACATGAGCGACCTGATCGCCGGCCGCGTGGACCTGGCCGATTTCACCGGCCTGGCCGCCTGTGGCGGCTTCAGCTACGGCGACGTGCTGGGTGCGGGCCGCGGCTGGGCCACCTCGGTGCTGGAGCGCAGCGCGCTGCGTGATGCCTTTGCCGGCTTCTTCGCCCGCCAGGACAGCTTCGCGCTGGGCGTGTGCAACGGCTGCCAGATGCTGAGCCAGCTGAAGGACATCATCCCCGGTGCCGAGCACTGGCCGCAGTTCCGCCGCAACCGAAGCGAGCAGTTCGAAGCCCGCACCGCGTTGCTGGAAATCGTCGAATCGCCGTCGATCCTGCTGCGTGGCATGGCCGGTTCGCGCCTGCCGGTGGCGGTGGCGCACGGCGAAGGCCAGGCGGTGTTCGCCAATGCCGTCGACCAGGCCGCCGCCCGCGTGTCGCTGCGGTATGTCGATGGCGACGGCAACGTGGCCACCCAGTACCCGCTGAACCCGAACGGCTCGCCCGACGGCATCACCGGCCTGACCACCACCGATGGCCGCGTGACGATCATGATGCCGCACCCCGAGCGCACCCCGCGCGCGGTGAACCTGAGCTGGCGTCCGGCGGACTGGAACGGCGACTCGCCGTGGCTGCGCATGTTCCGCAACGCAAGAGTATGGTGCGGCTGAACGCCGGTGTACGTCGCGTGAGAGACGAGTGAAAGAGAAGTGAAAAAAACCGCCGACCTGTTCGGCGGTTTTTTTTGCGGTGGCGTTCAAGTCGAGCACAGCCAACGAGTTACAGCGCGTTACATGTGTGAAGTCGCGTGATGGCGAATGCTCACATCGATCTAACAAAATGCGTTGATGAATAGTCGAATGTGTGACGCCTTGCGCGTTCGAACACTTTCGTCTGTCAAAGTCTTGACGCCATGGAAACCGTGCGTTAACACTGAGTTCTCAGTTTGCAATCATTCAGTTCGGAATCAACCGCAAGGATGGCGAGTTCTCTGTTCGTTGATCGCGCCGATAGCGCGCCATCCGGCACAACGCAGTAAATCAAGCGGAAAACGCCCCCAGGGGACGTTGGGCCACGCGGCCTGGCGTTGGCGTCGCTTTGCCCAAAACCAGCCAACCAGGAGTCGCATCGATGAATCGGATTTATCGCAAGGTCTGGAACAAAGCACTGGGGCAGATGGTCGTTGCCTCCGAACTCGCCAGCAGCCAGACCCCGGGCGTGGTCATCGATCAGCGACGATCTTCCGACACGCGCGGGGGCGCCGTGCTCTCGGCCGCCATTGCGTTGACGCTTGGATTGGGCATGGCCGGCGCGCCCTCCGGTGCGCAGGCGCAGTCGGTGGAAGTGGGTGGCAACGCCAACTGCGTGGTGCTCAACAGCAACGTGATCGACAGCTGCGTGGTGGATGGCAATGCGACCGCATCGGGCGCGAACGCCGTGGCCATCGGCAGCAACAGCACCGCCTCGGCGGCCAACAGCGTGGCGCTCGGCGCCGGCTCGCGCGCTGCACGCGCCAACACGGTGTCGGTCGGTGATGCCGGCAAGGAACGCCAGGTCACCAACGTGGCCGCCGGCACTGCGGCCACCGATGCGGTGAACAAGGCGCAGCTGGACACCGTCGCTGCAACGGCCGCCAGCGCAACGCGCTACTTCAAGGCGGACGGCGAAGGCAACGACAGCGATGCAGCCCGCATCGAGGGCGAAGGCGCACTCGCTGCCGGCGCCAGTGCCAATGCCGACGGCGACGGCGCCACCGCGCTGGGCCGCAACAGCCAGGCGCTGGCCAACGCCACCACGGCGGTAGGCAGCGATGCCGTTGCCGCCGGCCTGGGCGGCAGCGCATTCGGCCAGAACAGCCTGGCCATCGGCGACGCCACCGTTGCGGTGGGGCAGAGCGCGATGGCGTTCGGACTGGGTGACGTGGCGCTGGGTGCATCCGCGTTTGCCGCCAGCGAAAACGGCGCAGCCACCGCGATTGGCGGGCTGGCCGAGGCCAGCGCCGATGGCGCCACCGCCATTGGTGGCGGCGCACTGGCGATCGGCGCGGGCAGCACCTCGCTCGGCCGCGGCGCCGGCAGCGGCGGCGAAGCCTCGATTGCGGTGGGTGCGTTCAGCACGGCGGTGGCCGACTTCAGTGCGGCGCTGGGTTCCAACTCCGCAGCGGTTGCGGTCGGCAGCGTCGCGCTGGGTGCAGGCTCCTACGCCGATCGCGTGGACACCGTGTCGGTCGGCAACAACAACGGCCTGCAACGGCAGATCACCAACGTCGCCGCCGGCACCGAAGCCGGTGATGCGGTGAACAAGGCCCAGCTCGACGAGGTGGGCGAGGTGGCAGGCACCACCGCGAAGTACGTGCAGGCTACCGGCAGCGCCGACAGCGACGCAGGCGCCTTTGCCGACGGCGACAACGCCACGGCCGTGGGCGAAGCCACCAATGCGCTCGGCGCCGGCACCACCGCGCTCGGCAGCGGCGCCACCGCGGTGGCGCAGAACGCAACCGCCGTGGGCTACAACGCGCTGGCCAGCGGCCAGAACAGCGCCGCCTTCGGCACCAACGCGCAGGCCAACGGCCCGGGCAGCGTGGCCGTGGGCGGCACTGCGGTGGATGAAGACGGCAACCCGCTGATCACCAACGGCGGCGTGCCGGTCGATACCGGCGCCACCAGCGCCGGCGTAGGCGGCACCGCCGTCGGTGCCAGCGCGGAAGCGGCGGGCTTTGCCGCCTCGTCGTATGGCGTCGGCGCCTATGCGGCCGGCGCGCAGTCGTCGGCGTTCGGCGCGGTGGCCAATGCCACCGGCGACTACGCCACGGCGGTGGGCACGCAGAGCGCGGCCAGTGGCACCAGCAGCACCGCCATCGGTGGTCCGGTCGACCTGATTCCCGGCCTGGGCTTCTTCGTCGACACCCAGGCCAGTGGCGAGGCCGCCACCGCGGTCGGCGCCGGTGCGATTGCCAGCGGCGATTACGCCGTGGCCAACGGCACGCTCAGCGAAGCCTCCGGCACCGAAGCCACCGCCGTGGGCTACTTCGCGTACGCCCCGGGCGAAGGCGCGTCTGCACTCGGTGCGGAAAGCTGGGCCAGTGGCGAACTGAGCACGGCCGTCGGCTTCTACAGCACCGCGCGCGGCGCCAACAGCGTCGCCCTGGGCGCCAATTCCACCGCCGTGCGCGACAACACGGTATCGGTCGGCGATGTCGGCAACGAACGCCAGATCACCCATGTCGCCGCCGGCAGCGAAGCCACCGATGCGGTCAACAAGGCGCAGCTGGATGCTGTCGCCGGGACCGCGGACGGCACCGCCTACCGCTTCAAGGCCAACGGCTCGCAGGACAGCGACGTGGGCGCGTTCGCCGATGGCGACGGCGCGCTCGCTGCAGGCGAGGCCAGCAATGCCATCGGCGCAGGCGCCACCTCGGTGGGCAACGGTGCGTCCGCAGTGGGCGATGACACGGTGGCCGTGGGCCGCAATGTCGCCGCCACTGGCAACGGCAGCGTCGCCATTGGTGGCGTCGGCCAGGCCTACGACCAGTACAACTCGCCGATCGTGGATGCCGATGGCAACGCGGTGACGGTGGGTACCACCGCCGCGCAGGATGCCGTTGCCGTCGGTGCAGGTGCACAGGCCACCGGCGCGCAGAGCAACGCGTACGGCAGCGGCGCGCAGGCCACCGGCGACAACAGCCTGGCGCAGGGCTACAAGTCGCGCGCTACGGGTGAGTACAGCGTGGCGCAGGGCGACAACGCCTTCGCCAGCGGCAGCGAGAGCACCGCTACCGGTGCGTACGCATGGGCCACCAGCGATGGTGCCACCGCGTTCGGTTCCAGCGCGTGGGCCACCGAGGCCAACGCCACCGCCGTCGGCTATGCGGCCTGGGCGGACGGCAGCGGCGCCACCTCGATCGGCTACAACAGCTGGGCGCGCGGCAACAGCGCTACCGCGCTCGGCCGCGGTGCGTTCGGCTACGGCGACAACAGCGTCGCGGTGGGTTACCAGGCGCTGGGCAACAGCATCAACACCATCGCCATCGGCACGAATGTCGTGGCCGGCGGCGAAAGCGCGATCGGCATCGGTGCGGGCAGCAACGCCAGTGCCGCCAACGCGGTGGCGCTGGGCGCCGGCGCGCGTGCCGACCGTGCCTACACGGTGTCGGTCGGCAATGATGACCAGCAGCGCCAGATCACCCAGGTCGCAGCCGGTACCGAAGGCACCGATGCGGTGAATGTCGATCAGCTCACGGCCGCCACCGACAAGTTCCAGGCAAGCGGCGACGGCGTGGCAGTAGTCGGTGGCGAAGAAAGCGTGGCCGCCGGGTCCAACGCTGCGACCGATGGCGACTACGCCACGGCGGTGGGTTCCAGCAGCTTCGCCAGCGGCACCGGCGCCTCGGCCGTGGGTAGCGGTGCGTTCGCGCTCGCCGATGGCGCCACCGCGGTTGGCCTGAATGCACTTGCCAGCGCAGGCAATGCCACCGCCACCGGTGCCGATGCACAGGCCACTGCCGAATACGCCACCGCCAACGGTGCCGAAAGCCTCGCCTCGGGCGAGCAGAGCACTGCCAATGGCGCGGCCAGCATCGCCTCGGGCGCCGGCAGCCTCGCCAGCGGCGCGCTGTCCGAAGCGGCCGGTGAGGAATCGGTGGCGCTGGGTTACTACAGCACCGCCAGCGGCTCGGGCGCCACTGCGGTGGGCGCGGAAAGCGTAGTCAGCGGCACCCTGTCGGCCGGCTACGGCTTCGCCTCGGAAGCGACCGCCGGCTACACCACCGCGATCGGTGGCTATGCCGCGGCAACCGCGTTCAACGCCACTGCGCTGGGCAGCTTCGCCCAGGCCACCGGCTCCAACAGCGTCGCGCTCGGTGGCGACGCCGAAGCCACCGGCGCCTACAGCACCGCCACCGGCCAGGGCAGCCTGGCCAGCGGCACCAACAGCGTGGCCATCGGCGGTGCGCTGTTCGGCCTGCTGCCCACCGAAGCCTCCGGCAACTACTCCACCGCCGTGGGCGGCGGTGCATGGTCGCCCGGCCTGAACAGCACCGCGCTCGGCAACGCCGCGACCTCCGAAGGCGAAAACAGCGTGGCGCTCGGTGCGGATTCGATCGCCGACCGCGATGACAGCGTGTCGGTCGGCAGCGCCGGCAGCGAGCGCCAGGTCACCAACGTGGCCGCCGGTACCGAAGGCACCGATGCGGTCAACTTGGACCAGCTCAACGCCGTGGCCGATACCGCCGCCACCACCAGCAAGTACTTCCAGGCCAGCGGCAGCGATGCCAGCGATGCCGGTGCCTTCGTCGACGGCGATGATGCGCTGGCGGCCGGTGAGGCCAGCAATGCCATCGGCAACGGCGCCACCGCGCTGGGTGCGGGCAGCACGGTGGTTGCCAACGAGGCGACGGCAGTGGGCTTCAATGCCACGGCGACCGCGGATTATGCGGTTGCCATCGGCAGCAACGCGGCCAGCAGCGGGCAGGGCGCGGTCGCACTTGGTGACCTGAGCACCGCCAGTGGCGGTGCCGCCATCGCCATTGGCGGCGGCGCGTTGTCGCAGGGCTTCGGCTCGGTGGCGGTCGGTGCGGGCGCGGAATCCAGTGGCCTGGCATCCACCGCAGTAGGGTACGGGGCGTGGGCGCTGGGTCGCGAAACCACGGCCATCGGCAACTTCGCCACCGCCGACGGCTGGGCCGCCAGTGCGTTCGGCGCGGGCGCCACGGCTGCCTTCTTCGGCACCGCGATCGGTACCTACAGCTACGCGGACGAAGTAGCCACCGCAGTGGGCCAGGGCACGCGTGCCAACGTGGCCGGTGCGGCGTTCGGCGTGCAGGCCAATGCCGGCGAGTACGGCGTGGCGCTGGGCAACAACGCGGCCACCGCACAGAACGGCGTGGCGGTCGGCTTCAACGCCCTGGCCGGCGCCGATGCCAACAGCAGCACCCAGGGCATCCAGACCACGGCCGTCGGCAGCGAGGCGTGGGCCACCGAAGATGGAGCCACCGTGGTTGGCTACAACAGCTACGCGCAGGCGCTGAACTCGACCGTGGTGGGCAGCAACACCTGGACCACCAAGGACGCCGAAAACAGTGTCGCGCTCGGCGCCGGCACGCTGGCCGACCGTGCCAACACGGTATCGGTCGGTGCGGCCGAAGCCTGGACCGATGCGGCCGGCGTGGTCCATGACGCGATTGACCGCCAGATCACCAACGTGGGTGCCGGTACCGAAGACACCGATGCGGTGAACGTGGCTCAGCTGAAGGAAGTGGCTGCGGTGGCTGAAACCACCAGCAAGTACTTCCAGGCCAGCGGCAGCGACGACAGCGATGCCGGTGCCTATGTGGAAGGCGACAACGCACTGGCGGCGGGTGAAGCGTCCAATGCGATCGGCGATGGCGCCAGTGCACTCGGCAGTGGTGCCAACGCACTGGCCAACAATGCCACCGCCATCGGCTTCAACGCGCTCGCTACCGGCGAAGGTGCGGCCGCACTGGGCAGCGAGGCCCAGGCGACCGGCGAAAACAGCGTGGCCATCGGCAACGGTGCCGCCGCCAGCGAGATCGGTGCCAGCGCGGTGGGTGCCGGTGCGCAGGCCTCCGGTGCGTACAGCACAGCCGGCGGCAGCGAAGCCATCGCGTCGGGCCAGCAGGCCACGGCGAACGGCTTCCGCTCCACGGCGTCGGAAGCCGGTGCATCGGCGTTCGGCGGGTACAGCGAAGCCACCGGCGAGCTGTCCTCGGCACTGGGTTATGGCGCAGTCGCCTCCAATGCCTATGCAACCGCAGTCGGTGCAGCCGCCACGGCGTCCGGTGCCAGCGCGGTTGCGGTCGGCGAGTTCAGCGAGGCCACCGGCGATGAAAGTGTCGCCGTCGGCGGCAGCACCTTCTTCGGTTTCATCCCGGCGCGTGCATCGGGGACCGGCGCCTCGGCGTTCGGTGCGGGTGCGTGGGCCACCGATGACTACGCCACCGCGGTCGGCTGGAATTCGTGGGCCGATGCCGCCAGCGCCACCGCGCTGGGCGAAAGCGCCACCGCCACCGGCGTCAACAGCGTCGCGCTGGGTGCGGGTTCCACCGCGGACCGCGACAACAGCGTTTCGGTGGGCACCGCCACTGCGCAGCGGCAGATCACCAACGTGGCCGCCGGTACCGAGGGCACCGACGCGGTCAACCTCGACCAGCTCAACGCGGTGGCCGATACCGCCGAGGAAACCAACCGCTACTTCAAGGCTTCGGGCAGCGGCAATGGCGATGACGTGGGCAGCTATGTCGATGGCACCTATGCCACGGCGGCAGGCGAAGCGTCCAACGCGTTCGGCACCGGTGCGTCGGCCTACGGCAGCGGTTCGCTGGCGTCGGGTCGCTATGCGTCGGCATCGGGCTACAACGCCTCGGCCACCGCCGATTCGGCCACCGCCATCGGTGGTTCGCTGTACTACGAAGATGCCAACGGCAACGTGCTGCTCGACAAGGCCACCAGTGCCAGCGGCACCGGCGCTACCGCACTGGGTGCCGGCGCACAGGCCACCGGGGTGTTCAGCACCGCCAGCGGTGCCGGCGCGACTTCGGCCGGGCTGCAGTCGTCCGCCGTCGGCTACAGCGCCGAAGCCGGCAGCGACTACAGCACCGCTGTCGGCGCGTTCAGTGCCGCCAGCGGGCTGCGCACCACCGCGCTCGGCTACGGTGCCGAAGCCAGCGGCGACTACGCCTCCGCGTTCGGTTGGGGCAGCACCGCCTCCGGCGCGTATGGCATCGCCATCGGCAACAGCGCGCAGGCCAGCGGCGCCAACAGCTTCGCCGGCGGCGCCAGCGCCTGGGCCACAGCGGCACAGACCACTGCCGTCGGCCAGTTGGCATGGGCGACCTCGGCCGGCTCCACCGCGATCGGCCAGGACAGCTACGCCTACAGCGGCATCAATGCCACCGCGCTGGGCAAGAGCGCCTGGGCCAGCGGCACCGGCAGCGTGGCCCTGGGCGCAGGCTCGCGTGCCACCGAGGCCAACGTGGTCTCGGTCGGCGGCGGCAACGGCACCACTGGTCCGGCCACGCGCCGCATCACCAATGTCGGTGCGGCAGTGAATGCCACCGATGCGGTCAACAAGGCGCAGCTGGACAGCGTCGCGGCGACCGCCGATGCCGTGGGCCAGCACTTCGACGCCAGCGGCAGCGGCGTGGCCAACGCCAGCGGCACCGATGCGCTGGCAGCCGGTTCGGGCGCCACCGCCAGCGGCACCCGCAGCAGCGCGGTGGGTACCGCGGCCACCGCCTCGGCCACCGGCGCCACGGCGCTCGGTGCGGATGCCTCGGCACGCGGTGACAACAGCACCGTGGTCGGCCGCCTGGCCTCGACCAACGCCACCAACGGCGTGGCCGTGGGCAACGGTGCCTTCGTCAGCAACGGCGCCAACGGCATCGCCATCGGGTCCGCTGCCGGTGCGTCCGGTGCCAACTCGGTGGCGCTGGGTGCAGGGTCGCGTGCGGTGGAGGCCAACGTGGTCTCGGTCGGTGGCGGCAACGGTACCGATTCGCCGGCCACCCGCCGCATCGTCAACGTCGCGGCCGGTCGTGTCGCCGCAGGCAGCACCGATGCGGTCACCGGTGGCCAGCTCAACACCACCAACCAGCGCGTGGGCGCCGTGGAAACCCGCGTCGGCGACATCGACGACCGCATCGGCTCGGTGGAGAACGTGACCGCCAACGCGCTGACCTACGACGACAGCAGTCGCGACAGGCTCACCCTGTCGGGCGTGGAGGGCACCACCCTGGACAACGTCGCCACCGGGTCGATCGCCAGCGGCAGCCGCCAGGCCGTCAACGGCGGGCAGCTGTTCCAGGCCCTGACCGACACCGCCAGCTTCCTCGGCGGCGGCGCCAGCGTCGGCATGCAGGGCGTGTTCGTCGCGCCCAATTACGTGATCCAGGGCAGCACCTACAACAACGTGGGTGACGCGCTCGGGGCGCTGGATGCCAAGGTCAGCGAAATCGACCAGCGCGTGGCCGGTGGCAGCAGCAACGCGGCACGTGCGCGCTCCGCGTCGGTGTCCACCGCCCGCGTGGCGGCCACGCCCGAGGCTGCCGATATGGCGGCGACCACGGCCGAAACCACCGCCGCCAGCGCCGACACCGCCCGCGTGGCCAGTGCCGACGCCCCGGTCGTGCAGGGCACGCCGACCGCGGCCAGTGTCGGTGCACCGCAGCCGGTCGCGGCCGTCGTCGCACCGGTCACCTCGGTGGCGATGGGCGACGGTGCCGTGGCCAGCGGGGCCTCGGCCACCGCGATCGGGCAGGGGGCCAGCGCCACGGCCGCCAACTCGGTCGCACTGGGCCAGGGCTCGGTCGCCGACCGCGCCGACACGGTCTCGGTGGGTGCCGTCGGTGCCGAACGCCAGGTCACCAACGTGGCCGCCGGCAGCGCGGCCACCGATGCGGTCAACAAGGGCCAGCTGGACGGTGGCATCGCCACCGCCAACAGCTACACCGACCAGCGCTACAGCGCGATGGCCGACAGCTTCGACATCTACAAGGGTGAAATCGATGAACGCCTGCGCCACCAGGACCGTCGCATCGACCGCCAGGGCGCGATGAACGCCGCGATGCTCAACATGGCCACCAGTGCCGCGGGCATCCGCACGCAGAACCGCGTCGGTGTCGGTGTCGGCTTCCAGAGCGGCGAGTCGGCGTTGTCGCTGGGCTACCAGCGTGCCCTCAGCGACCGCGCCACGGTCACTGTCGGCGGCGCATTCAGCAGTGATGACAGCTCGGTGGGCGTGGGTGCCGGCTTCGGCTGGTAACGCGTCCGATGCAATGCAAGGCCTGAGGGGGCGGGTCACGGAGACCTTGGCCAGGGCCGGCCGGGGTTTCCGCATGGAGTGTTGGCCTGAACAGTCGTTTGATCCATGACCTTGAAGAGGATTACACCGTGACCAAGAAGCAGAACCTTCGCATCAACGTGCTGGCAGCCGCCGTGCTGTCGCTGTCCGTGGGCGCCAGCGCCTATGCCGCCGGTTTGCCGGTCAAGGAACCGGCGAAGCAGGCCAGCACCGCCCAACAGGGTTCCGAACGCATCATCGTCAAGTACCGCACCGGCACCGCTGCGGCCTCCGACCGCTCGGCCAAGCTGGCCACGGTGACCTCGGCGGTTTCGCGCGCCAGCCTCGGCGCCACCACCGCGCGTGCCGCGGCAGCCAGCCCGCAGGTAGTGCGCCGGCTCGGCACCGGTGCCGATGTGATCCGCCTGCAGGGCAAGCTCAGCCAGGCCGACCTGCAGAAGGTGCTGAAGGAAATCCAGGCCGATCCGTCGGTCCAGTACGCCGCGGCTGACGTCAAGCTGCAGCGCGCCGATCTGCGTGCCAAGGAAACCGCGCAGCTGGTGCCGAACGATCAGTACTACGCGCAGTATCAGTGGCACCTGCACAGCGCCACCGGCGGCGTGAACGCGCCGGCCGCGTGGGACGTGGCCCAGGGCGAGGGCGTGGTGGTGGCGGTGCTGGACACCGGCATCCTGCCGCAGCACCCGGACTTCGCCGCCGGCACCTTGCTGGAAGGCTACGATTTCATCAGCGACGCCGAGACCTCGCGCCGCCCGACCGATGAACGCGTGCCCGGCGCGCTGGATTACGGCGACTGGGTAGAGAACGACAACGAGTGCTACGCCGGTTCGCTGGCCGAAGACAGCTCCTGGCACGGCACGCACGTGTCGGGCACGGTTGCCGAAGCCACCAACAACACCGTCGGCATGGCCGGCCTCGCTTACAAGGCCAAGGTGCTGCCGGTGCGCGTGCTCGGCAAGTGCGGTGGCTACCTGTCCGACATCGCCGATGCGATCACCTGGGCGTCCGGTGGCACCGTAGCCGGCGTGCCGGCCAACCCGAACCCGGCCGAAGTGATCAACATGAGCCTGGGCGGCGGCGGCGCGTGCGACCCGGCCTACCAGGATGCGATCAACGGCGCGGTCTCGCGCGGCACCACCGTGGTGGTGGCCGCCGGCAACCAGGCCTCCAATGCCTCGGGCTACCGTCCGGCCAGCTGCGCCAACGTGATCGCCGTAGGTGCCACCCGCATCACCGGCGGCATCGCGTCGTATTCCAACTTCGGCGCGGCCGTGGACCTGTCCGGTCCGGGCGGCGGCGGTGGCGTCGACGGCAACCCGGGCGGTTACGTCTGGCAGGCCGGCTACAACGGCCTGACCACGCCGACCTCCGGTGCCTACAGCTACATGGGCATGGGCGGCACCTCGATGGCCTCGCCGCACGTGGCCGCCGTGGCCGCGCTGGTGCAGGGCGCGCTGGCCTCGGCCGGCAAGGACCCGCTGACCCCGGCGCAGCTGGAGACCCTGCTCAAGCAGAGCGCACGCAACTTCCCGGTGACCATCCCGGCGGCCACCCCGATCGGCAGCGGCATCGTCGACGCCAAGGGTGCACTGGACAAGGCCCTGGAAGAACCGTGCACGGTCGATTGCGCGCCGGATGCGACGCCGCTCACCAACCGCGTGGCGGTCAGCGGGCTGACCGGTGCCGGTGGCAGTGAAACGCTGTACAGCTTCGAAGCGACCGCGGGCAAGACGCTCAGCGTCCTCACCTACGGCGGCAACGGCAACGTGTCGTTGTACGTCAGCTCCGGCGCCGAGCCGACCGCGACCGACTTCGATGCCAAGTCCGCGCGTCCGGGCAACAGTGAAACCGTGCGCTTCACCGCGCCGGTGGCGGGCACCTACTACATCAAGCTGGTGGGTGAATCGGCTTACAGCAACGTGAGCATCCAGGCCGTCCAGTAACGGCCGGGAAGACCCTGCGGGAGCCCGTCATGTGACGGGCTCCCGTTTTTCATTGGCCACCACCGCATGTGGCATCACGGCGAGCTGCTAAAGTCTGCGGGTCGCCAGGAGAGCTTTCGTGAATGCGGTAACCCACGATCTTGCTGAAGAGTCAGCCATGGATGCGGAAACCCGCATCGTGGCGCTGTTGCTGCGCAACGGGCGGCTGAAGGAGGCCGACCTGGCCCGCGCGCGGCCGCTGCAGCGCGAAGCCGGTGGCAGCCTGCTGCCGCTGCTGGTGCGGCTGGGCTTGGTGTCCGAGCGCGACCACGCGCAGGCCTGTGCCGAGGTGCTGGGGCTGCCGCTGCTGGAGGGCAAGGGCGTGCCCGAAGCGCCCCCCGAATCCCTGATCGATGCGCTGCCGCTGTCGTTGCGCTTCCTCAAACAATTCCACGCCTGCCCGCTGGCGCTGCACGACGGCGTGCTCGACCTGTGGCTGAGCGACCCGCAGGAGCCGTACACCGCCGATGCGGTGCAGCTGGCGATGGCGGTGCCGGTACGCTTGCACGTGGGCCTGCGCTCGGAGATCGATGACGTCATCGAACGCTGGTTCGGCCAAGGCCGCAGCGCGATGGGCGCCATCATCGAAACCGCCGACGGCGAAGGCAGCGTGGTCGACGACATCGAGCACCTGCGCGACCTGGCTTCCGAAGCACCGGTGATCCGCCTGGTCAACCTGGTGATCCAGCGTGCGGTGGAACTGCGCGCGTCGGACATCCACATCGAACCGTTCGAGAACCGGCTGAAGGTGCGCTATCGCGTCGATGGCGTGCTGATCGAAGGCGAAAGCCCGCCGGCCAACCTCACCGCTGCGGTGATCAGCCGCATCAAGATCATGGCGCGGCTGAACATCGCCGAGCGCCGCCTGCCGCAGGATGGCCGCATCATGCTGCGCGTGCAGGGCAAGGAACTGGATCTGCGCGTGAGCACCGTGCCCACCGCGCACGGCGAAAGCGTGGTGATGCGCCTGCTCGATCGCGACACCGTGGTGTTCGATTTCCACCGGCTCGGCTTCACCGATGCGTTCCTGCCGCAGTTCCGCAAAGTGCTCGAGCAGCCACACGGCATCCTGCTGGTCACCGGCCCCACCGGCTCGGGCAAGACCACCACGTTGTATACCGCGTTGAGCCAGCTCAACACCGCGGATGTAAAGATCATCACCGTCGAGGATCCGGTCGAATACCAGATCGAAGGCATCAACCAGATCCAGGCCAAGCCGCAGATCGGTCTGGACTTCGCCAACGCGCTGCGCAGCATCGTTCGCCAGGACCCGGACATCATCATGATCGGCGAAATGCGCGACCTGGAAACCGCGCGCATCGCGATCCAGTCCGCGTTGACCGGCCACCTGGTGCTGTCCACGCTGCATACCAACAACGCCGCCGGCGGCATCACCCGCCTGCTCGACATGGGCGTGGAAGACTACCTGCTCACCTCCACCATCAACGGCATCCTGGCCCAGCGCCTGGTGCGCCGGCTGGAACCGCAGCACGCGCTGCGCTACCTGGCCTCACCGGAGGAGATCGACAAGTTCGGGCTGCGCCGCCTGCAACCGGAAGGAGACATCTACCTGTACCGCGCGCAGCCCTCGGCGATCGCGCCGACCGGCTACCTCGGGCGCACCACCATCATGGAATTCCTGGTGATGAACGACGAGCTGCGGCGCGCGGTGATGCGCCGCGCCGGCATGGGCGAAGTGGAACAGATCGCCCGCGCCGCCGGCATGCGCACCATGTATGAGGATGGCCTGGCCAAGGCGCTGATGGGCCACACCACGCTCGAAGAAGTGCTGCGCGTGACCGAGGAAAGCTGAGCATGGCGCAGTACCGCTACAAGGCCCTCAACGCGCACGGCGAACTGTTCGACGGCCAGATGGACGCTGCCAGCGAAGCCGACGTGGCCGCCAGGCTGCAGGACCAGGGCCATCTGCCGATGGAAGCGCGGCTGGCCAGCGAGGGCGGTGCGGGCGGCACCCCGTGGGCGGCGCTGCTGCGGCGCAAGCCCTTCGACGGCGGCGCGCTGGTGCAGTTCACCCAGCAGCTGGCCACCCTGCTCGGTGCCGGCCAGCCACTGGACCGCGCGCTGACCATCCTGCTGGAACTGCCCGAAGACGAACGCAGCCGGCGGGTGATCACCGACATCCGCGACGTGGTGCGCGGCGGTGCCGCGCTGTCCACCGCGCTCGAACGCCAGCACGGGTTGTTTTCGCGGCTGTACATCAACATGGTGCGCGCCGGTGAAGCCGGTGGCAGCCTGCACGACACCCTGCAGCGGCTGTCCGATTACCTGGAGCGCAGCCAGGAGCTGAAGGGCAGGGTGATCAATGCGCTGATCTACCCGGCGATCCTGCTGGCGGTGGTCGGCGGGGCGCTGCTGTTCCTGTTGGGCTACGTGGTGCCACAGTTCGCGCAGATGTACGAAAGCCTGGATGTGGCGCTGCCGTGGTTCACCCAGTGGGTGCTCACTGCTGGCCTGGTGGTGCGCGAGGGCTGGCTGGCGATGATCGTGGTGCCGGCGCTGGCGCTGCTGGTGATCGAACGCAAGCTGCGGCAGCCGGCGGCACGCCTGGCGCTGGATGGCTGGCTGCTGAAGCGCAAGGGCATCGGCGGGCTGGTAGCCAAGCTGGAAACCGCACGGCTGGCGCGCACGCTGGGCACGCTGCTGCGCAACGGCGTGCCGCTGCTGGCTGGCCTGGGCATCGCACGCAACGTACTGGGCAACCGCGCGCTGGCCGCCGACGTTGACGCGGCCAGCGACGAGGTCAAGAACGGCAACGGCCTGTCCGCCTCGCTGGCCAAGGGCAAGCGATTTCCCCGGCTTGCGCTGCAGATGATCCAGGTCGGCGAGGAATCCGGCGCGCTGGATGTCATGCTGCTCAAGACCGCCGATACCTTTGAACAGGAAACCGCACGCGCCATCGATCGGCTGCTGTCGGCGCTGGTGCCGGTGATCACCCTGGTGCTGGCCTCGGTGGTCGGTCTGGTGATCGTGGCCGTGCTGGTGCCGCTGTACGACCTCACCAATGCCATCGGCTGACGGCCGTGGCGCATTTCGTTCCGACATGCTGCAAGGAGCTTCCATGATCCACCGTCGCAAGCTGGTCCGCTTTTCCTCACCACGCAACCAGTCGGGCATGAGCCTGCTGGAAATCATCATCGTCATCGTGCTGATCGGCGCGGTGCTCACCCTGGTCGGCAGCCGCGTGCTCGGTGGTGCCGATCGTGGCAAGGCCAACATCGCCAAATCGCAGGTGCAGACCATGGCCGGCAAGATCGAGAACTACCAGCTCGATACCGGCAAGCTGCCAGCCAAGCTGGACGACCTGGTCACCCAGCCGGGCGGCAGCAACGGCTGGCTGGGCCCGTATGCCAAGGCCAGTGAGCTGAACGATCCGTGGGGCAACGCACTGGAATATCGCGCACCGGGCGAAGGCCAGCCGTTCGACCTGATCAGCCTGGGCAAGGATGGCAAGGTCGGTGGCACCAGCTACGACGCGGACATCAAGTACGAGTAAGCGCGCTTGCGCATGCCTGCCCCGCCACGCCGGACCCGACGCCCGCGCGCGCTGTCGCGACGGCGTGCCGTGCGCGGCGTTTCACTGCTGGAAATGCTGCTGGTGGTGGCCCTGATCGCGATCATCGGGGTGCTCACCGCCACCGCCATGAACGGCGGCATCGACGGCGTGCGGCTGCGCAATGCCGGCAAGGAAGTGGCCAGCCAGCTGCGCTACACACGCACCCAGGCCATTGCCACCGGGGAACGCCAGCGCTTCCTGATCGATCCGCAGGCGCGCACCTGGGAAGCCGCCAACGGCCGCCACGGCAGCCTGCCCGCTGCGCTCGAGGTCCATTTCCGGGGTGCCGGCCAGGTTGCCGGCGTGGCCAACGGCAAGGGCGGCATCGCCTTCCATCCCGACGGCGGCTCCAGTGGCGGCACCATTGAACTGGGTATGCGCGATGCGCTGTGGCGCATCGACGTGAGCTGGATCACCGGCGAAGTGCGCTCGGGTCCGGTGCGGGGCGCGCCATGAAGCACCAGCGTGGTTATTCGCTGCTGGAAGTGATCGTCGCCTTCGCGCTGCTGGCGCTGGCGTTGACGCTGCTGCTGGGCAGTCTTTCCGGGGCCGCACGCCAGGTGCACAACGCCGACCTGCGCACCCGCGCGATGCTGCACGCGCAGTCGCTGCTGGCCGCGACCGGCATCGAACAACCGCTGCAGGAAGGCCGTTCGCAGGGCGACTGGGAAGAGGGCCGCTACCGCTGGGAGCTGCAGGTGGAGCCGTACGTGGATGCGCGCGCCAGTGCGCTGCCCCAGGCCGCTGCCACTACCGTCAGCGGGCCGACCCTGGCCCAGCTGACCCTGCAGGTGCGCTGGGGCGAAGGCAACGGCGAACGCCTGCAGTGGCGTTCGCTGCGGTTGTTGCCCAACACGCCCGAGGCGCCGCGATGAGCCGGCGCGGCGCACGCGGCTTCACCCTGATCGAAGTGCTGCTGGCCACCGTGCTGCTGGTCGGCGGGCTGGCGCTGGCCTTCGCCACCATGCGCTCGGCGATGAACATCGCCCAGCGGGGCGAGCGCGTGGCTGCGCAGAACGAGCGCATGCGCGCAGTGGAAGGTTTCCTGCGCCGCCGCCTCAGCATGGCGCTGCCGACCGCCGCCGAGCCGCCCGATCCCACCCGCGAACCGCTGTATTTCCAGGGCGAACCGCAGCGCATGCTGTTCGTGTCCGAGCTGCCGGGTTATCTCGGCCGGGGCGGGCCCTACGTGCATGAGCTGCAGGTCAATCGCAACGGCGATGCACTGCGGCTGGACGTTGCGCTGACCCTGGTGCAGAACGGCGAGCGCATCGACGAAACCCCGCCTCGCGCGCCGGAACTGCTGGCCGACGCGCTGCGCGAGGTCGCGTTCCGCTACCGCGGCATCGATCCGCGCAGCGGCCAGCTGGGCGACTGGCAGACGCGCTGGGAGGACACCCGGCGGCTGCCGCTGCTGGTGGAGATCCGCATCGTGCCGCAGCAGGGCCCGGCATGGCCGCCGATGGTGGCCGCGTTGTCGCAGTCGCGCGGGCCCCGCTCGTGAGGCGCGCGCGCGGTGCCGCGCTGGTGCTGGTGCTGTGGCTGATCGCGCTGCTCACCGCCGTGGTCGGCGCATTTGCGCTCAGCGCGCGCATCGAGCACCTGCAGCAGCGGGTGATCGGTGACGATGCGATCGGCCAGGAGCACGCGCGCGCCGGCCTGGAGTACGCGCTGTTCCGGTTGCGCCCCTCGGCGCTGCAACCGCCGTGGCAGGCCGACGGCCGCCGCTATCGCTGGACTTTCGATGGCCGCCAGATCGACCTGCGGATCATCGACGAGAACGGCAAGATCAACCTCAACCTGGCCGATACCGCCTTGTTGACCGCCTTCCTGCGCGCGCTGGAGGTGGAACCCGGGCGCGCCCAGCAGCTGGCGGGTGCGATCGCCGATTGGCGCGATCCCGACAGCCTCAAACAGCCCGGCGGCGGTGCCGAGACCGCCGACTACCAGGCCGCCGGCCTTCCGTATGGCGCGCGCAACGGGCGCTTCGAGACGCTCGGCGAGCTGCAGCGGGTGCTGGGCATGGACGCCGACCTGTATGAACGGATGGAACCGATGCTGACCCTGTACAGTCGGCAGTCGCGTCCGGATCCCCGGTTCGCGGCCGGGCCGGTGTTGAACGCGCTCGGGCTGGATGCCGAACGCCTGCTGGCCGAACGCGAGCGGGCCGAAGCGGCCGGCGACGAAAACGTGACCGGCGCGCTTGCCAGTGGCAGCGGCACCTATAGTATCGAGAGCCGCGCGCTGGATGAGCGCGGACGGGTTTCGGTGTTGCGTGCGGTAGTGCGCATGGGCGCGGCAGGCACGCCGGGAACGGCTTACACAGTACTTCGCTGGGAACAGGGAATGGCAGCACGATGACGGCATGGCGGGACAGTCTGGTGCAGGCACGGGGACGGTTCGCGCCCGGCGTGGGCAATGGCCTGCGCTGGTGGCGGCGTTCGCTGCTGGCCTGGCTGCCGCTGCGCTGGCAATGGGCCATGGGCTGGTCGCGTTCGCGCCTGCTGCTGTCGCGGCATGCCGAACAGCTGGTGCTGCGCCGCGATACCGCGACCCAGCTGCAGGCCGTGGCCGAACTGCCGTGGCCCACCACGCCGGCCGACCTGGAGCGGGTGCTGGATGCGCGCCTGCGCGCGCTGCCACGGCACTGGGTGCTGCCGGCCGCCGCGGTGCTGCGCCGCCCGCTGCGCCTGCCGGCCGCCGCTGCACCGCGCCTGCGCGACGTGGTCGGCTTCGAGATCGACCGGCAGACCCCGTTCGAGGCCAGCCAGGTCCACTACGACGTCCGCGAACTGGACACATTGCCCGACGGCCAGCTGCAGGTGGAACTGGTGGTCATTCCGCGCCAGGCGCTGGAGCAGTGGTCGCAGCAGGCCGGCAGCTGGGCGCAGCAGCTGGCCGGCGTGGATGCCGACGATGGCACGGGGCAGCCGCTGGGCGTGAACCTGCTGCCGCCGACCCAGCGCCGGGTCACCCACGACCCGATGCGGCGCTGGAACCTGCTGCTAGCCGTGGCCACCGTGGTGCTGCTGGCCCTGGCCGGCACCCAGCTGCTGGACAACCGCCAGGCCGCCGCCGATCGCCTGCGCGAGCAGGTCGATGCCGCCGCACACGACGCGCGCCGCGTCGCCGCGCAGCGCCAGCAGCTGCAGGAGCTGGTCGATGGCGCCGCGTTCCTGGAAGGCAAGCGCGCCGAACATGCCAGCACCGTGGAGCTGTGGAACGAACTGACCCGGCTGCTGCCCGATGGCACCTACCTGGAAAAACTTTCTGTTGAAGGCAACACGCTGCAGCTGATCGGACTGAGCCGCGAGGCCTCGCAGCTGGTCTCCCTGCTGCAGGATTCACCGCTGTGGCGCAAGGTCAACCTGACCGGCGTGCTGCAGGCCGATGGCGGCGCCGCCGGCCGTGACCGCTTCACCCTCACCGCCGAGCTGCAGCCGCTGCCCGGTGCCCCGGCCGCCGCCACGCCCGCCCCGGAGGTTGCCGATGGCAATGCCGCCAACACGCCGTGACCGCTGGCTGGCACTGGCGTTGCTGCTGGTGGTGATCGCGCTGGCGTACCTGCTGCTGGTGCATCCGTGGTTCACCCGGCCGCTGCTGGACATCAACCAGGGCATTGCCGAGCTGCAGGAACGCGAGCAGCGCGTGCAGTCCCAGCTGCAGCAGCGCACCGCCGTGCAAGAGCGCCTGCAGCAGGTGCAGGCGGCGCTGGAAGGGCGTCCCGGCTTCCTGCGCGAACCCACTGCTGAATCGGCCGCCGCCGCCTTGTCGAGCCGGTTGCAGGATGCGGTCGCGTCGGCCAGTCCTGGCAACCGCAGCTGCACCATCAGCAACCGCTCACCGCTGACCGACACCGCGCGCGATGCGCAGTTCCCGCGCGTGGCCCTGCAGGTCCGCCTGCGCTGTGGCGTGCCGGAAATGGCGGCGGTGCTGCACACCCTGGAAACCGGCAGCCCGCGCCTGTTCGTGAACAACCTCAACCTGCTGGCGCAGCGCTTCCAGGCCTCGCCCAACGAGACCGGCACCGGACTGGACGTGTCCTTCGAACTGGTTGGCTACCTCCGCCCCGGTGCAGGCAGTGATGCGGCCGCCGCGCCGGTCGAGCCTGTACCCGAACCCGCGCCGGCAGGGCTGGAACCGGTCGGCTCGGCGATGGCCGCCCCGACCGACCCCGGCACGGCCGAACCGGTCGAGGAGGGCACCCATGAAGATTGAACTGGCCCCCCTGCGCAGCTGGTGGCTGGGCGGCGTGGCCGCCTGGGCCGCCGCGATCTGGATCGCCACGCTGTTCGGCGTGGGTGGACGCATCGCCCCGGCCGGTGCCGGCGACCGTGCCCCACCGCCGCTGCCGACCCTGGCCGCGGCCGCGCCGGATCGGATCGCCTCGGCCGAGGCGTATGCCAGCATTGGCGCGCGGCCGCTGTTCGCCGAAGACCGCAAGCCGCGTCCGTACCTGCTGGGCGGCAGCGAGCCAGGCAGCAGCGCCAGCGCGGTCACCCTGACCGGCGTGCTGCTCACCTCCGAATTCGGCATGGCCATCCTCACCACCGACCAGAAGCAGTCGCTGCGCCTGCGCCTCAACGGCGATGCGGTCAACGGCTGGCAGCTGCTCGCGCTGGAGCCGCGCAGTGCCACCGTCAGCGGACCCGGCGGCACCCAGACCCTGGAACTGGTGACCTTCAGCGGGCAGGGCGGCGAACCGCCGACCGTGCTGGGCACCGCCGCCGGCGCAGGCCAGCCCAATGGCGCGCGCCCGCCGGTTCCCGCGCCCGCGCAGAACGCGGGCCGCGGACCGACAACGAACTTCACCGGCGCACCGCCGCCAGCGGCGCAGGCAGCGGCGGAAGCCGCCGCCAATGCAGCGGCGAATGCGGCCGCTGCCGCAGCGCAGAAGCCGGCCACGCAGGGCCCGAGCGAAGAACAGATGCAAGCCATCCGCGCCCGCATCCAGGCGCGTCGCCAGCAATTGCAGCAGCAACAGTCGCAGCAGCCGCCCGCGGGCGGCTCCGGCCAAACCAAATAGAGTGAAAGCATGACATTGCGTCTTTTCTCCCTGTCGTTCGCCGTGGCCCTGCTTGCAGGCTGCGCCTCCGTGCCCGGTCCCGAAGTGCGCCGCGACGCGGTCCTTGATGGCAAGCACCAAGTGGTGGCCGGTGACGGTTCGCACGATGGCGTGGACGCGCAGCCGCTGAACGCCGCCGGCGCACCGCAGCCTGTGATCCGCCGCGGCAGCGGCACCATGATCAACCGCAGTGCCGCCGCCGCGCCGTCGCCGGCGTTGTCGCAGGCCAGCACCGGCACCGCCACCTTCAACTTCGAAGGTGAATCGGTGCACGCGGTGGTCAAGGCGATCCTGGGCGACATGCTCGGCCAGAACTACGTGATCGCGCCCGGCGTGCAGGGCACGGTAACCCTGGCCACGCCCAAGCCGGTGTCCTCGGCGCAGGCGCTGAACCTGCTGGAGATGGTGCTGGGCTGGAACAACGCGCGCATGGTCTACAGCGGCGGCCGTTACAACATCGTGGCCGCCGACCAGGCACTGGCCGGCACCGTCGCACCGAGTACCGCGCCGGCGGCCAACGCGCGCGGTTTCGAAGTGCGCGTCATCCCGCTGCAGTACATCTCCGCCACCGAAATGAAGAAAGTGCTCGAGCCGTACGCGCGGCCGAACGCGATCGTCAACGTCGACAGCGGCCGCAACGTGATCACCCTCGGCGGTACCCGCAGCGAACTGGAAAACTACCTGCGCACCGTCGAGATATTCGATGTGGACTGGCTGTCGGGCATGTCCGTGGGCGTGTTCCCGATCCAGACCGGAAAGGCCGAGCAGGTCGCGGCGGACCTGGAGAAAGTGTTCGGCGAGGAGAGCAAGACCCCCAGCGCCGGCATGTTCCGCTTCCTGCCGCTGGAGAACGCCAACGCCGTACTGGTGATCACCCCGCAGGCGCGTTACCTGGACCAGATCCAGCAGTGGCTGGAACGCATCGATACCGCCGGCGGCAGCGCCCGGCTGTTCTCCTACGAACTGCGCTACGTCAAAGCCAAGGACCTGGCCGAGCGCCTGGCGGAAGCCTTCGCCAGTGAGAACAGCCGCGGGGGCCGTGGCGGCAGCAGCTCACTTGCGCCCGGCGCCAACGTGCAGGAGCTGGGCAGCCGCGACGGCACCAATGGCAACAGCCTCAACAGCACCGGCAATACCGGCACCACCCGCACCGGCGGGATGGGCGACGGCACCATGAACCTGCCGCAGCGGCAGCCGGGCAACGCCAGTTTCAACCTGGAAATCCAGGGCGATTCGGTCGGCGTGTCGGCGGTGGAGGAAACCAACACGCTGCTGGTGCGGTCCACCCCGCAGGCGTGGCGTTCGATCCGTGAAGTGATTGAAAAGCTCGATGTGATGCCGATGCAGGTGCACATCGAAGCGCAGGTCGCCGAGGTCTCGCTCACCGGCGACCTCGCCTACGGCGTGAACTGGTTCTTCGAACAGGCGGTGGCGACCGGCAAGACCGAAAGCGGCATCGACCTGCCCAGCGCACTGGGCCGCTCGATCTGGGGCAGCATTTCCGGGCGGGTAGGCGAAGGCGGCCTGGGCTGGACCTTCCTGGGCAAGAACGCCGCCGCGGTGGTGACCGCACTGGACAAGGTGAGCAACCTGCGCCTGCTGCAGACCCCGTCCATCTTCGTGCGCAACAACGCCGAAGCCACGCTCAACGTCGGCACCCAGATCCCGATCAACTCGGTGTCGGTCAACACCGGCGTGGGCGGCGACAACACCTACAGCCAGGTGCAGTACCTGGACACCGGCGTGATCCTGAAGGTGCGGCCGCGTATCACCCGCGACGGCGTGGTGTTCCTGGACATCGTGCAGGAAGTGAGCTCGGCCGGCGCCATCCCGTCCGGCTGCGACGCCACCCGCACCACCTGCAACCCGCCGATCAACACCCGCAAGATTTCAACCGAGGCGGCGGTGCAGAGCGGGGACACCATCATGCTGGCCGGCCTGATCACCAATTCGGACGAGAACGGCGCCAACGGCGTACCGGGCCTGAGCCGGATCCCGGTGCTCGGCGCGCTGTTCGGCAGGAAGACCCAGAACACCGACCGCTCCGAAGTAATCGTGCTGCTCACCCCGACCATCGTGCGCAACGCGCAGGAGTCGCGGAACCTCACCGACGAATACAGCAACCGCTTCCGCGCCATGGAACCATTCCCGTCCCGCCCCAAGCGCTGAGTCCTGCTACGCTGCGGTCACGACGCCGCACACAGGGGGACGGATGGGAACGATCGTGTTGCTGCCGATCGGGGTCGATGACAGCGCGCTGGACCGCTGCCTGGCGGCGCTGGATGCCGGCACGCCGGCGCAGACGCCGGTATGGCTGGCCGACGATGGCCAGGCCGGGCCGCGTGCGCAGGCGGTGATTGCGCACTGGCTGGAAAGCACCCCGCTGCGCGCCGAGTACACCCGACGCGCGCGTGCGATCGGCGAAGTGGCGCACCTGGATGAAATGCTGCGCGCCTGCGAAGGCAGTGAGGTGGTGGTGCTGGCGCCCGATGCGGTACCGGCGCCGGGCTGGCTGCAGCAGCTGGATGCCTGCTTCGCGCGCGATGCCTCGATCGGTTCGGCCACGCCCTGGTGCAATGCCGGCGAAACCGCGGCCTGGCCCCGGCTGGGCGAGATCAACCCGGTTCCGGACGATCTGGAGGCGATGGCGCAGGCCTGCGCCGCACTGCCGACCCTCGACCCCGAACTGCCCTCGGCGGTGACCCACGCGGTCCTGCTGCGGGCCAACGCGCGGCGCAAGGCCGGCGGCCTGGACATGCACAGCTATGGTTCCTGGAACGCGGCGTTGATCGACCTGAGCCTGCGCATGGCCGGCCTGGGCTGGCGCAACGCGCTGTGTGCCAATGCCTATGTCGCGCGCGACGGTGAAGCACAGGCGCACGACGGTGACCTGGAAGCACTGGGCACGCGCTGGCCGACCTGGCAGCCGCGGCTGGCCGGTTTCTTGATGGGCGATCCGCTGCTGCAGGTCAGGCAGGACCTGCAGCGCCTGCACCAGCAGGCGATAATGCCCCGGTCGCAGGGCGATCTGTTCGGATCGCCCGCCGCAACCGCTCCGGAGCCGCCTGCTTGAATCCCTGCATTGCCGTCATCATCGTCAGCTACCAGAGTGCCAGCACGCTGGACCAATGCCTGACGCGGTTGCGCGCGGCCGACGAGGTCGCCGAGATCCGCGTGGTCGACAACAATTCCGACGATGGCACGCTGGACATCGTGCAGCGCCATGCAACTGCCGACCCGCGCCTGCACTTCATCGCCAACCCCGACAACCCGGGCTTCGCCGCCGCCAACAACCAGGGCGTGGCCGACAGCCGGGCGCCGTGGTTGGCCTTCATCAACCCGGACCTGATGGTCCAGGCCGGTACGCTGGCGCAGCTGCGCGCGCGCGGAGAGGCCTTGGGCGATTGCGTGCTGGGCGTGGAGCAGGTGAACGAGCAGGGCCAGCCCGATGCGGCGGTGCGCCGCCGCGATCCCGATTTCGGCGCCATGCTGCGCCACCCGGGGCAGGGCGCGAAGCTGGCCATCCCGGCTGACCCGACGCAGGTGCTGCAGACGGTGCCGGCGCTGTCCGGAGCGCTGCTGTTGATGCCGCGCGCGCTGTTCGACCGCATCGGCGGCTGGGATGCCGGCTACCGCCTGCATGCCGAAGATCTGGACCTGTGCCGCCGCGCCCGCGAAGCCGGGGCGGTGGTAGCCATCGCCAATGACCTGCAGGTGGTGCATGTGCGCGGCGCGTCGAGCCGTTCGCGGCCGTTCTTCGTGGAATGGCACAAGCATCGCGGTCTGTGGCGTTACTTCCGCCGGTTCGAGGCGCCGCGGCGCAACCTGCTGGTGCAGGCCGCCGTCTGGGGCGCGATCTGGGCGCACGCCGCGGCGCAGGTGCCACGGTTGCTGCGCGGTCGCTGAAGCGCGTGCCCACCCACGGTGGGCACCTACCGGGGTGGCCGGACAGGGGGACGCGCCGATGGCGGATGGCGCCGGCAGGTACCGACCGTTGGTCGGTACATGCTCGCAGGCGCATAATCCGGGCATGATCATCCAGTCCCTGCTCGACACCGACCTGTACAAATTCACCATGATGCAGGCGGTGCTGCACCAGCACCCCGGCGCGCAGGTCCAGTACCGGTTCAAGTGCCGCACGCCGGGCATCGACCTGGCGGCGTTCATCGACCAGATCAACGCCGAGATCGATCATCTGTGCAGCCTGCGCTTCAGCCCCGAAGAGCTGGACTACATGCGCGGGCTGCGCTTCGTGAAGCCGGACTTCGCCGACTTCCTCGGCCTGTTCCACCTGGACCGCAAGTACATCGACCTGCGCCCGTCGCAGGCCGTGCCGGGCGAGATCGAGCTGGACATCACCGGGCCGTGGCTGCACACGATCCTGTTCGAAGTGCCGCTGCTGGCGATCATCAACGAGGTCTGGTTCCGCAACACCAGCACGCCGGACTTCGCCGAAGGCGAGCGTCGCCTGCAGGCCAAGACCGCGCTGCTGCGCGATACACCGGGCTTCGAGCTGTGCCGCATTGCCGACTACGGCAGCCGCCGCCGCTATTCGCGCGATTGGCACGCACGCATGCTGCCGATGATGCGCGATGCGCTGGGCGACCAGTTCGTGGGCACCAGCAACGTGCATTTCGCGCGGCTGTACGGCATGACCCCGCACGGCACGATGGCCCATGAGTACCTGCAGGCGTTCCAGGCGCTGGGCCCGCGCCTGCGCGATTCGCAGGTGGCGGCACTGGAATCGTGGGCGCGCGAATATCGCGGCGACCTGGGCATCGCGCTGTCGGACGTGGTCGGGCTGGACGCGTTCCTGCGCGACTTCGACATGTACTTCTGCAAGCTGTTCGATGGCGTGCGGCACGATTCGGGCGACCCCTTCAGCTGGGGCGACCGGATGCTGGCGCACTTCAAGGAGCGCCGCGTGGACCCGCGCAGCAAGGTGCTGGTGTTCAGTGACGGGCTCAACATCGAAAAGGTGATGCGCCTGTTCGATTACTTCCGTGGCCGCTGCCAGGTTGCGTTCGGGGTGGGCACCCACCTCACCAACGACCTGGGCCCGACCCCCCTCAACATCGTGATCAAGATGGTCCGCTGCAACGGCCAGCCGGTGGCCAAGCTCAGCGATTCGCCGGGCAAGAGCATGTGCGACGACCCGGGCTACCTGGCCTACCTTCGCCAGGTATTCGAGTTGCCGCCGGCATGAGGCGGGTCACGACCAACGGTCGTGACCTACCGACCAGACACCGGCCGTAACCTCCCCGTCCAACCACCGGTAGGTCACGACCATTGGTCGTGACGCTCTCGTCCCACCACCGGTAGGTCACGACCGTTGGTCGTGACGCTCTCGTCCCACCACCGGTAGGTCACGACCGTTGGTCGTGACGCTCTGTATCATTCCAGCGCGTAGCGCAGAACGAACAACCCAGCCACCAGCCACACCGCCGGATGCACGTCGCGCCAGCGCCCGGTACCGGCCTTCAACACGGCATAGGCGATGAAGCCGAACGCCAACCCGTTGGCGATCGAATAGGTAAACGGCATCGCCAGCGCGCACAGCGCGGCAGGCACGGACTCGGTGAGGTCGTTCCAGTCCACATCCACCAGTTCGCGCAGCATCAGCCCGGCCACGAACACCAGCGCCGGTGCGGTGGCGTAGCCGGGCACCATGCCGGCCAGCGGCGAGAACAGCAGCGCGGCCAGGAACAACGCGGCCACCACCAGCGCGGTGAGGCCGGTACGGCCACCGGCCTGCACGCCGGAGGCGCTTTCGGCAAAGGCGGTGGTGCTGCTGGTACCCAGCAGCGAGCCGGCCACGATGGCGGTGCTGTCGGCCAGCAGCGCACGCCCAAAGCGCTTCTGCGCGCCCGGCAGCTTGAGCAGGCCGGCACGGCCGACCACGCCATACAGGGTGCCGGTGGCATCAAACACTTCAACCAGCACGAACACCAGCACCACCTGCAGCAGCACGGCGATGGGCGCGCCGCCGTCGTGGTGCAGCAGGCCGGGCAGGTCGAGCTGCAGGAAGGTGGGCGCCAGGCTGGGCGGCAGCGAGATGACACCCTGGTACTGCACGGCGCCCAGCAGCCAGGCGGCGCCGGTGACGGCAAGAATGCCGATCAGGATGGCACCGCGCACGCGACGTGCTTCGAGGATGGCGATCAGCAGGAAGCCGGCCAGGGCCAGCAGCGGCGGGGCGGTGTTAAGCGGGCCGAGCGCAACCAGGGTGTCGGGGTTGGCGATGATCACGCCGGACTTCTGCAGGGCGATGATGGCCAGGAACAGGCCGATGCCGGCGACGATGGAGGCGCGCAGCGAGGCGGGAATACCGGCCACCAGCCAGGCGCGAACGCCCGTCAGCGACAGCGCCAGGAACACCAGTCCCGAGATGAAAACTGCGGCCAAGGCCTGTTGCCACGGCAGGCCGGCGGCACCGACCACGGTGAAGGCGAAGAACGCATTCAAGCCCATGCCCGGCGCCATGCCCACCGGGAAGTTGGCGGCGAACGCCATCACCAGCGAGCCCAGCGCGGCGGCCAGGCAGGTGGCGACGAACACGGCGCCGGGGTCCATGCCGGTGGTGGACAGGATGTCGGGATTGACGAAGACGATGTAGGACATCGTCAGGAACGTGGTCAGCCCGGCCAGCAGTTCGGTCCGCACGGTGGTGCCGTGCTGTTTGAGCTGGAACAGGTTTTCAAGCAGCTTCATGGCGGGGGTCCATGTCTCTTTTGGTTGGATCACAAGCGAAGTCAAAGGCCTTCGTTTGATGCGGCCCTCCCGGATACGGTCGGTGGCCATGGAAAATCAAATGCCGTTTCGATCATTCCCATGCGTGCTGCGTAGGGACACGCCATGCGTATCTGCTCTTCCTGTCCGCACGCGACCAATCTTCGAGGGAGGCCGGCGGGCAGCCCCTGTAGGGACTGTCAAAAACATGGATGTTTTTGCCAAGCCCCCAAGGATGGGTTTACGGCGTGTCCCGTAAGGGGCTGCCCGACGGCCTCCCTGCAGGCAGCAATGAAACGCTGCGGTTGACCTTGCACCAGAATGCAAAACGGCCGCGCAGAGCGCGGCCGTTTTTCCTTCTTACTTCAGCGCCTTGAAGCGCAGGCGCTTCGGGGCGGCGTCGTCGCCCATGCGGCGGCGCTTGTCTTCTTCGTATTCGCGGTAGTTGCCCTGGAAGAACTCCACGTGCGAATCGCCTTCGAACGCCAGGATGTGGGTCGCGATGCGATCCAGGAACCAGCGGTCATGCGAAATCACGAACGTGTTGCCCGGGAATTCCAGCAGCGCATCTTCCAGCGCACGCAGGGTTTCGATGTCCAGATCGTTCGACGGTTCGTCGAGCAGCAGCACGTTGCCACCCTGCAGCAGGGTCTTGGCCATGTGCAGGCGGCCACGTTCACCACCGGACAGCGAACCCACCAGCTTCTGCTGGTCCTGGCCCTTGAAGTTGAAGCGGCCGATGTAGGCGCGCGACTGGATTTCGATGCCGTTGATGTTGAGGATGTCCAGGCCGCCGGCGATTTCCTGGAAGACGTTGTGGTTGCCCTCCAGTGCGTCGCGGCTCTGGTCCACGTAGGACAGCTTGACGGTCGGACCGACCACGATCTCGCCGGAATCCGGCTTCTCCTGGCCCGTGATCATCTTGAACAGGGTCGACTTACCGGCACCGTTGGGGCCGATGATGCCCACGATCGCGCCGGCCGGGACCAGGAAGCTCAGTTCGTCGAACAGCAGGCGGTCGCCGAACTTCTTGGACACGTTCTTGAACTCCATCACCGAATTGCCCAGGCGCTCGCCCGGCGGGATGAAGATTTCATTGGTTTCGTTGCGCTTCTGGTAGTCGACCGACTGCAGCTCTTCCAAGCGGGCCAGACGCGCCTTGCCCTTGGTGCGGCCGCCCTTGGCGTTCTGGCGCGACCACTCCAGTTCCTTCTGGATCGCCTTCTGGCGCGACTTCTCCTGGTTGTCTTCCTGCTTCAGGCGCTCGTCCTTCTGCATCAGCCAGTCGGTGTAGTTGCCCTTCCACGGAATGCCGCGGCCGCGGTCCAGTTCCAGGATCCATTCGGCGGCGTTGTCCAGGAAGTAGCGGTCATGGGTGACGGCCACCACGGTGCCGGTATAGCGCGCCAGGAACTGTTCCAGCCATTCCACCGACTCGGCGTCGAGGTGGTTGGTCGGTTCGTCGAGCAGCAGCATGTCCGGCTTCTGCAACAGCAGGCGGCACAGCGCCACGCGGCGCTTTTCACCGCCGGACAGCTTGCCCACGATGGCATCCCACGGCGGCAGGCGCAGCGCATCGGCGGCCACGTCCAGCTGGTTTTCCAGGGTGTGCGAGTCACCGGCGGCCAGGATGGCCTCCAGGCGCTCCTGTTCCTTGGCCAGCTTGTCGAAATCGGCACCTTCCTCGGCATAGGCCAGGTACACCGCGTCCAGCGCGGCCTGGGCCTGCAGCACTTCGCCCACGCCTTCCTCTACCGCTTCACGCACGGTCTTGGTCGGGTCCAGCTCCGGTTCCTGCGCCAGGTAGCCGACCTTGATGCCGGCCTGCGGGCGGGCTTCGCCCTCGAAATCGGTGTCCACGCCGGCCATGATCTTCAGCACCGTGGACTTGCCGGCACCGTTCAGGCCCAGCAGGCCGATCTTGGCACCCGGGAAGAACGACAGCGAGATGTCCTTGATGATCTGCCGCTTGGGCGGGACCACCTTGCTGACTTTGTTCATGGTGTAGATGTATTGCGAGGACATGAGCTCTCCGAAGGCGCAACCCTGCGCCCGTTCCGTCAGGAACAAGCACAGATGAAAAGGGATGGCGCCAATTATAGCCCGAAGCGATGACCCCCGCCGGCCGGCCCCTGGGGCGGGCCTTGCCGCTGCCTGAATGGGTCGTCAAAGCGGTTGAATTGGAAACCGTTTCCAGCCGGAAACCGTTCAGACGACGTCAGCATGATGGAGCCATCACTCATCAAGCGAGGCCAGACATGCGCATGAATCGAATTGTGGTCGGGACCGTGGCCTCGCTGCTCGCGCTGGGCAGCATCGCCCCGGCCTTCGCTGACGACCATCGCGGCCGCGGCCACGACCGCCACCATGATGATCGTCATGACCGTCGCCATGACCGCCACGACGACCGCCGCGACTGGCGCGACGACCGCCGCCGTGAAGCTCACCACGACCGCCGCTACTACGACAACCGGGGCTATTACCGCCCGGCACCGCCGCCGCGCGTGGTCTACCGGCCGGCCCCGGGCCGCGGTTACGGCTGGGCCCGCGGCCACCGCTACAACGAGTACTACCGGGGCCCGGTCTACGTGGTCAATGACTACAGCCGCTACTCGGTGCGCCGCCCGCCGCGTGACCACCATTGGATCCGCGACGACCGTGGCAACCTGCTGCTGGTCGCCATCGCCACCGGCATCATCGCCGACTACGTGATCAACAACCGGTAGCCCGGGGCCCTGGCCCCAAAACGAAAGCGCGCCCCAAGGCGCGCTTTTTTTTCGCGTGGTCCCCCGGGGCCGCTTACAATCAGGGGCCCGCTGTTTCCCCCTTCTGCCTGGAGTAAGCGATGTTCCCGCGTGACGTCCGCATCGAAACCTACGATCCCGAACTGGCCAAGGCCATCGCCGCCGAAACCCAGCGCCAGGAAGACCACGTCGAGCTGATCGCCAGCGAGAACTACACCAGCCCGGCGGTGATGGAAGCCCAGGGCAGCCAGCTGACCAACAAGTACGCTGAAGGCTATCCGGGCAAGCGCTACTACGGTGGCTGCGAATACGTGGACATCGCCGAGCAGCTGGCGATCGACCGCCTCAAGCAGCTGTTCGACGCCGACTACGCCAACGTGCAGCCGCACAGCGGCTCGCAGGCCAACCAGGCCGTGTACTTCGCGCTGCTGCAGCCGGGCGACACCATCCTGGGCATGAGCCTGGCCCACGGTGGGCACCTGACCCACGGTGCCAAGGTCAACGCCTCGGGCAAGCTGTTCAACGCCGTGCAGTACGGGGTGAACGAGCAGGGCCTGATCGACTATGACGAGGTCGAGCGCCTGGCCCTGGAGCACAAGCCGAAGATGGTCGTGGCCGGTTTCTCGGCCTATTCGCAGGTGGTGGACTGGGCGCGCTTCCGCGCCATCGCCGACAAGGTTGGTGCCTACCTGTTCGTGGACATGGCCCACGTGGCCGGCCTGGTCGCCGCCGGCGTGTACCCGAGCCCGCTGCCGCACGCGCACGTGGTCACCTCCACCACGCACAAGACCCTGCGCGGTCCGCGTGGCGGCATCATCATCGCCAAGGGCGCCGGCGAAGAGATCGAGAAGAAGCTGCAGTCGATCGTGTTCCCGGGCATCCAGGGTGGCCCCCTGATGCACGTCATCGCGGCCAAGGCCGTGGCCTTCAAGGAAGCGCTGGAGCCGGGCTTCAAGGCCTACCAGCAGCAGGTGGTGAAGAATGCCCAGGCGATGGCCACCACGCTGATCGCGCGCGGCTACAAGATCGTCTCCGGCGGCACCGAGAACCACCTGATGCTGGTCGACATGATCGGCAAGGACGTTTCCGGCAAGGACGCGGAAGCCGCGCTGGGCAAGGCCCACATCACGGTCAACAAGAACTCGGTACCCAACGACCCGCGCTCGCCGTTCGTGACCTCGGGCCTGCGCCTGGGCACCCCGGCGGTGACCACCCGCGGCTACCAGGAAGCCGACTGCGTCGAACTGGCCAACTGGATCGCCGACGTGCTGGACGCCCCGGCCGATGAGGCGGTGATCGCCCGCGTGCGTGATGCGGTCAGCGCGCAGTGCCGCAAGTACCCGGTCTACGGGTAATGGGCGAGACCCTGCAGCGGCGCCTGTACATCGCGCAGGCGCTGCTGCTGGGGCTGCCCGCGCTGGTCGCCGGTGGCGGCGTGGCCGGGCTGGCGTTGTACGTCTTCTTCGACCGCCACGGCTACATGGCCAATCGTGAAGGCCTGTTCCTGCTGGGATGGGCCTTGGCCGGGGTGTGTGGCCTGCTGGGCTGGGCCTGGCTGAGCGTGGTCTACCTGCGCAGGGGGCGAACCGCCCTGCGCAGCACCGGGCTGCTGCCGTGGGTGGGGCTGGGGTTGGGCGTGGTGGCCGCGCTGGGCGTGGTCGCACTGGTCGCTTACAACTCGCTTTCCGGCAGCTCGTGGCGGGCGCTGGGCTATCTCATCGTGGGTCCGCCGCTGCTGGTCTGCAGCGCGCATCTGCTCTGGTTGCGGGCGGTTCCGGCCGCTGCCAGCGAACCCTGATCGACATCGCGATTTGTACGCTGGGGTCTTCTCAGGTACCGTTGCGACGCTGCCGTGACCACGGCATGACGTTTCTCCGATGCAAGGCGTTCCATGTACTGTCCGTTCTGCCAGCATGCCGATACCCGGGTGATCGACTCGCGCGTCTCCGAAGACGGTGCGACGATCCGCCGTCGGCGTGAATGCGAGGCGTGCAGCGAGCGCTTCAGCACCCTGGAAACCATCGAATTGAAGCTGCCGGCGATTGTGAAGAGCGATGGCAGCCGCGAGCAGTTCGATGCGCGCAAGCTGCGGGTGGGCTTCGACCGCGCGCTGCAGAAGCGCCCGGTGCCCGAAGACAAGATCGAACTGGCGGTGCGCGCGGTGATGCAGCAACTGCGCATGTGCGGCGAGCGCGAGATTCCGTCGATCAAGGTCGGCGAGTTCGTGATGAACGAACTGCGCAAGCTCGACCACGTGGCATATGTACGGTTTGCGTCGGTGTACCGCAGCTTCGAGGACGTGGCCGATTTCCGCGAGGAAATCGAGAAGCTCGAACGCGAGCTGCCGTCCAGTACCGAACAGTTGCAGCTGCTGGGCGATGTGATCGCCCTGACCAAAAAGAAGAAGGGGTAGAGCGGACTGTTAGTCCGCTTCTTGCCGAAGCAGCGGACTGACAGTCCGCTCTACCATGCGTTAGCCGCAGCGGACTGACAGTCCGCTCTGCCGGGGCTTGGCGTTACCATGCCCGCCATGAGCGATTTCTCCACGTTGGATCACCTGCACATGGCCCGCGCGCTGCGCCTGGCCGAACGCGGCCGGTTCACCGCCCGGCCCAACCCGATGGTCGGCTGCGTCATCGCGCACGGCGACCGGGTGGTCGGCGAGGGCTGGCACCAGCGCACCGGTGGCCCGCACGCCGAAGTGTTCGCGCTGCGCCAGGCCGGCGAGGAGGCGCGCGCTGCCACCGCCTACGTGACCCTGGAACCCTGCGCCCATCACGGGCGCACCCCGCCGTGCGCGCTGGCATTGATCGAGGCCGGGGTAGCCAGGGTGGTGGCGGCCATGCGCGACCCGTTCCCCAAGGTGGATGGCGGCGGCTTCGTGCTGCTGCGCGAGGCGGGCATCGAGGTGGCTGAGGGTTTGATGGCGGCGCAGGCGCGTGAGTTGAATCGTGGCTTCCTGTCGCGCGTTGAACGTGGCCGGCCCTGGCTGCGGGTGAAGCTGGCCGCCAGCCTGGACGGGCGCACGGCGATGGCCGATGGCACCTCCAAGTGGATTACCGGCGACGCGGCCCGCACTGACGTGCAGCGCTGGCGCGCACGTGCCGGTGCGATCCTGACCGGGGCCGATACCGTGTTGGCCGATGACCCGCAGTTGACCGTGAGGCTGGCCGATACCGAGGTCATGCCGCCGTTGCGGGTGGTGCTCGATACACGCCTTCGGTCGCTGGAATGCGCGCGGGTGCGCGAGGGTGGGGCGCCGACCCTGTACCTGCACGATGCGTCGGTGAGCCCGCCTGATGCGGCCGATGCCGAGTTTGCCAGCGTGCCCAGCCAGGACGGGCGACTGGATCTGGGTGCCGTATTGGCGCTGTTGGCCGAACGCGGCATCAATGAAGTGCATACCGAAGCCGGGGCCACGCTTTCCGGCGCGCTGCTTTCCGGCGGCTGGGTCGATGAGCTGCTGCTGTACCAGGCGCCCACGCTGCTGGGAGAGCATGGCCGGCCGCTGCTGGGCGGCCTGGGCATTCACGACATGGCGCAGCAGCGACGGCTGCGGGTCGTCGATCAGCGGCAGGTGGGAGCGGATCTGAGGTTGTTGCTGCGCGTGTGAGGCTTCTGCCACGCAGGGCGCGGCACTACGCCTCGGGTAGGCCGGTAGCACCCGACCGTTGGTCGGGTGGCGCCGCACGGCGGCGGGCAGATCAGGAGGCGACGTCCGGCTGCAGCGCCTCCAGGTGGCGAACGGTCTGTGGAAACTGTTGCACCAGTCGAATGAGGGTCGATGCCTGCGCGTTGGGACGCGCGCGGCCCTGCTCCCAGTTCTCCAGCGTGCGAGCATTGGTACGCAGGTACATGGCAAACACCGGCCGTGACATGTTCAGCTGTTCACGGATCGCGACCAGCTCTCCCGCATGCAGCGGGGGCAACGGCTGCAGTCGAACCTTGTGCGTGCGCAGCGTGCTCTTCCCCGAGCGCTCGTCCTCCAGCGCGTGCAGCCCTTCGACAAGCTCGGCAAATACGTCGCGTTTCATCATGTGGTCCTCGCCAGAAGTTCGGCCTCAAGCATTCTTTTCAACAGTCTTTTCTGCATCGCGTCCAGGTCGTCCTGGACGCCCTTGCCACGCTGCCTGCGGTCGTCGGAAAAGCGCAGCTTGCGGAGACCGCCAGTGCCTACGATCACGTCGCCAGCCTCCGGCGCCCGCAGCAGGAACTGCTGAAGCGCGCAGAGCCCATCGTTGTCGAGGTAGGCGGCACGGTGGCGCGAGAACGCCGGCATCTCCACGAACACGGCGTGCATAAGTATACGTTATCTGCGTAGGGTTGCCAGCCACCTTACCTTGCACCCTCACACCAGAAGGGGCAGCCGTTCACACCTCACTCTGTGTATTTTTCGAGTATTCGATCAAGTTCCGGAAAGCGATAGGTGGCCACCGCTTGCCCAAAAAAAACGGGCCCCTTGCGGGGCCCGTCGATCATGGCGCGGGTTAGCGCTGCCCGATCAGTAACTTAGAAGCTGGCGCGCACGCCGACCGAGTACTGGGTGATGTCGTCGAAGTACTGGACTTCGCCGATGAGGCCCCAGTTGCGGTTGAAGCTGACCTGGCCGCCCAGGGTGCCGATCCACTCGCCGTCCATGTCGCTGCCGTCAATGTAGCCGGCTTTCAGCCAGGCTTCGGTGGAGCGCGAGGGCTTGCCACGCAGGCCCAGCGAACCGCGGCCGGCATTGGTGTGCACCTTCTCGGTTTCGCTGAACTCGCCGTCTTCGAACTTCACTTCGTTGTTGATGCGCATCCACGCGATGTCCGCGGTGAAGTCCAGGCGGTCGGTGAACGGCATGTGGTAGCCGATGCCTGCCTCCGGCTGGTCGATGGTGTTCTTGATGCGGTACTCGCCGATGCTGTCTTCCAGGTGGTAGGTCTCGGAAACAGTGCTGTAGCCGCCGAACACGTACACCTGCTCGGCAATGGCGAACGAACCGCGGATGAAGCCGCCGTCCAGCTTGGGGTTGCTGCCGGGGGTGCTGACCTGCAGCTGGGTCCAGCCGCCTTCAACATAGGTGTAGCTCATGGCGTCGGCAGCAGAGGCGGCCATCGGAGCGGCGGCCAGCAGGGCGGCGGCCAGGACGAGCATCTTGCGCATCGGAATTCCTTGGAAGTGAGGTCCATTTCAGCCAGCCCGTCGTGGGCGGCAGGGCGGCGATCATCGCCGCGCGGCGCATCTTAACAAATTGTTTACAGAAAGCGAGCGCTCAGCCAGCGCTGCTACAATGGCCGCGCCGGTTCGCCGGTATACAAACGTCTTCAGGGCGGGGTGCGATTCCCCACCGGCGGTAGGTGCGCAAGCACGAGCCCGCGAGCGCTTCCGGCCCCGCCGGAAGGTCAGCAGATCCGGTCCGATGCCGGAGCCGACGGTATAGTCCGGATGAAAGAAGACGGTGCTACAGGGCCTGCATGGCCCTGCGCCCGCCTGTTTGCCTTGCGGCGTTTTTCGCTCACTTTTCGCGGAGAACGTTAGTGTTTACTGGAATCATCGAAGGCGTCGGCCATGTGGCCGCACGCGATCCCCTCGGCGGCGATGTCCGCTTCACCTTCCACGTCGGCAGCCTGCCGTTCGAGCACGTGCAGCTGGGCGAGAGCATCGCCATCAACGGCGTGTGCCTGACCGTCATCGCCCATGATGCCACTTCGTTCCAGGCCGATGCCTCGACCGAGACCCTGGGCCTGACCACGCTGGGCCAGCTGGCGCCGGGTGCGGTGATCAACCTGGAGCGCGCCATGCGCCCGACCGACCGCCTCGGTGGCCACCTGGTCAGCGGCCATGTGGACGGCCTCGGCCAGGTGCTGTCCATCCATGAGGACGCGCGCGCCCAGCGCTGGCGCTTTGCCGCGCCGGCCGGTCTGCTGCGCTATATCGCAAAGAAGGGCTCCATCTGCGTGGACGGGGTCAGCCTGACCGTCAACGAGGTGGATGACGCCGGCTTCGAGGTCGCGCTGATCCCGCATACCGTGGCCAACACCGCCTTTGCCGCCACCGGCGTGGGCAGTGCGGTCAATCTCGAAATCGACCTGGTCGCCCGTTACGTCGAACGGCTGGTCGCCCCCCAGGTACAGGACACCCGCGCATGAATTTCGCTCCCATCCCCGAGATCCTCGAGGACATCCGCCTGGGCCGCATGGTGGTCATCGTCGATGACGAAGACCGCGAGAACGAAGGCGACCTGATCATGGCCGCCGAACTGGTCAAGCCGTCGGACATCAACTTCATGGTCACCCACGGCCGTGGCCTGGTGTGCCTGCCGTTGACCCGCGAACGTGCCGCCGACCTCGGGCTGGCGCCGATGGTGCAGGCCAATACCGCCCAGTTCCAGACCAACTTCACGGTCAGCATCGAGGCCGCCGAAGGCGTCACCACCGGCATTTCGGCCTACGACCGCGCGCATACCATCCGCACGGCGGTGAAGCCCGATGCCAAGCCGGCCGACCTGCACCAGCCGGGGCACATCTTCCCGCTGATCGCCCAGCCGGGCGGCGTGTTGACCCGCGCCGGCCATACCGAAGCGGGTGTGGACCTGGCCATGCTGGCCGGGCTGGAGCCGGCCGGGGTGCTGGTGGAGATCCTCAACCCCGATGGCAGCATGGCGCGCCGCCCGGAGCTGGAGGTGTTCGCGCGCGAGCACGGCCTGAAGATCGGCTCCATCGCCGACCTGATCGCCTACCGCTTGGCCACCGAGAAGACGGTCGAACGGGTCGATGAGCGTGAGATCGACACCGAATTCGGCCCGTTCAAGCTGGTGACCTACCGCGACCGGATCGCGCACGACCTGCATTTCGCCCTGGTCCGCGGCACCCCCGACACCCAGCCGACCCTGGTCCGGGTGCAGGTGGAGAACCCCTTGGCCGATCTGCTGCACTGGCGCCGCGACGATTTCGGCGTGGCGTCCACCGACGCCCTGCGCGCCATCGCCGCCGCCGAGCGCGGCGTGATGGTGGTGCTGTCGGCCCCGCGTGACAGCAACAGCCTGCTGGCCCGCCTGCGCCAGCAGCCGCAGCCGGTCACCCCGGGCAAGGACAAGGACGTGAGCCAGTGGCGCCGCAACGGTGCCGGCGCCCAGATCCTGTCCGACCTGGGCCTGGGCCAGCTGCGCGTGCTGGGCACCCCTCGCCGCCAGATCGGCCTGGCCGGCTACGGCCTGGAGATCATCGAAACGGTGGGGAGCCCGTCATCGCATGCGCGCTGACGCCCCACGATTTGCTTCGCAAACCGCGGGCCCCTCTTACCATCACCCAGACCCCCGCCGCTTCGCGGCAGCCCCCTGACTCAGGGGGCTTTTCCACCCGACCCGTCCCGCAGCGTGCCGCAATCCGGCTACGCGCGGCCATGCGCTAGAATATTCATCTATTAAATGGACCCCACGCCGATCATGAGCCACTACGAAGGCGATCTCCGGACACCGGAACAGGCCCGTTTCGCCATCCTCGCCAGCCGCTGGAATGCCCGCATCACCGACGTGCTGGTGGCCGGCGCGCGCCAGAGCCTGGCCGGCAACGGGATCCAGGAAGCGGCCATCGACGTGATCCGGGTGCCGGGCGCGTGGGAACTGCCGCTGGTGGCCGCGCGCCTGGCGGCGGCGCACGAACATGCCGCGATCATCGCCCTGGGCTGTGTGATCCGTGGCGACACCCGCCACTACGAACACGTGGCCGACCGCTGCGCCGAAGGCCTGATGCGTGTGCAGCTGGATTTCGGCGTGCCGGTGCTCAATGGCGTGCTGGCGGTCGAACGCGCCGAGGATGCCGAGGCCCGCGCCGGTGGCAGCCACGGTAACAAGGGTGAGGAAGCCGCACTGACGGCGTTGGAAATGGTCAATCTTCTGGAGCAGTTGCCGTGAACAAGTCAAACCCGGGCAAGCCCTCCGGCAAGCCGGTCCGCCGCGATGGCATCGACCCGGTGCTGCGCTCGCGCGCGCGTCGTCGTGCCCTGCAGGCAATCTACGCCTGGCAGATCTCCGGCGGCAACGCGCAGGCCCTGATCGCCCAGTTCGCCCACGAGCAGGCGCGCGAGATCGCCGACCTGGCGTATTTCGAGGCGCTGGTGAGCGGCGTGCTCGACCACCGCAAGGACCTCGACGAGGCGCTGGATCCGTTCGTGGACCGCGGCATCGAGGAAGTGGACGCCATCGAGCGTGCCGCGCTGCGCGTGGCCGCGTTCGAGCTGCGCTACCGCATGGACGTGCCGTACCGCGTGGTGATCAACGAAGCGATCGAATCGACCAAGAAGTTTGGTTCCGAACACGGCCACACCTACGTCAACGGCGTGCTGGATCGCGCTGCGGTGGAGTGGCGCAAGGTCGAAAGCGGGCACTGAGCCGGGTCGGGGAACGCCCATGTCCCTCGCCGAATTCTCCCTGATCGAACGCATCCGCACGCGCACCCGCGCGCGTGCCGATGTGGTGCTCGGCATCGGCGACGATGCCGCGCTGCTGCAGCCGCGTGCCGGCCAACAGCTGGTGGTCACCGCCGATACGCTCAACAGCGGCGTGCATTTCCCTGCGGAAACCCCGGCCTATGACATCGGCTGGAAGACGCTGGCCGTGAATCTTTCCGACCTGGCGTCGATGGGCGCGCAGCCGGCCTGGTGCGTGCTGGCACTGTCGCTGCCCGACGCCGACCCGGACTGGGTGGATGCGTTTGCCGACGGCTTTTTCGCCTTGGCTGATGCGCACGACATCGTGCTGATCGGGGGTGACACCACGCGTGGCCCGTTGTCGCTGTCGGTGACCGCGATGGGGCAGGTGGCGCCGGGTGCGGCACTGCGCCGCGATGGCGCGCAGGTGGGCGACGATGTCTGGGTCAGCGGCACGCTCGGCGACGCCGCCGTGGCCCTGCGCGCCTGGCAGGGCGGTACCCTCGACGTGCGTCGGCCCGCCGAAGATGCGCCGGTGGACTACCTTCGCCAGCGCCTGGCCCGGCCCACACCGCGGGTGGCCCTCGGCGCCGCGCTGGTGGGTGTGGCGCATGCGGCCGTCGATATCTCCGATGGCCTGCTGGCGGACCTGGGACACATCTGCGAACGCAGTGGCGTAGGCGCGCGCGTGGACCCCGAGCGCCTGCCGGTGTCCGACGCAGCGCGGGCACGGGTGGGTCTGACCCATGCGCGCGAGGCCGCGCTGCGTGGCGGCGATGATTACGAACTCTGCTTCACCGCCGCCGCTGCGCAGCAGGGGGCGGTCGAGGCCATCGCCGCGCGCCTGGCGCTGCCGCTCACCCGCATCGGCGCGATCGTGGCAGGCCAGGGCGTGGATGCCGGTGGCGAAACCACCGGCCATCGCGGCTACGAGCACTTCAGCGAGCTGTAGCGCCGGGCCGAAGCGCTCGCCAATCGCAGGACAGCCCCAGCTGCGCAGCGGTTTCCCGGTAGCCGCCATCGCCGCGCGTCAGCGCCAGCCCGCCCCATGCCGAAACGCCCCGCCCGACACCGACGCGGGCACCCGCGCCGAGCGCGTAGCGGTTGCGCGGGGTGCTGGCGCGCAGCGCCTCGTCGTCGAAGGCGATGCCGTTGCCGGCCTCGTCGCGGTACCAGTTCGCCGTTGCGTACGGCTGCAGGGACATGGTGCCACTGCCGCGCCCGGTCGCGCCTTCCAGGCGCATGCCCAGCCGGCCCGACAGGCCGTGGTCGCCCAGGCTGCGTACCGTGGTGCCGTTGCGCTCGCGGTGCACGTCTATGGCAGCATCGGTATGGAGCAGTTGCAGCTCCGGCTGCAGGCTCAGCGCCGTGGCGCCGATGCGACCGACATCCAGGCGGTAGCCGACTTCCAGCGACGACTGCCACAGGTCCGCGTCGTAGCGCTCGGTCTGCAGGCCATCGCCTTCCACGCGGTTGCGGAACCGGCCGCGCTGCACCGATGCATCCACGGACACGGCGTCATTGCGCCAGTTGCCGTACACACCTGCTGCGCCGCCTTCCACCTTGCCGCGTGCGCGGTAGCCGGTGAGGGAGGAGCGTGAGGTCGCCTGCGACCGGGCGGCCGCGAGCATCACGCCCACGCGGCCTCGGTCGGCAGCAAACGCGCCGATGTCGGTGCCGACCAGCAGGCGCGAGTGGTCTACATCAAGGGCAAGCTGGTCCTTGACCGCGCCCAGGCGGGTATGGGTTCCATCCAGCGTCGCCCAGGCGCGCACGTCGCTGCGGGTAGACGCGTGCTGCGCGGTGCGCTCGTGCGCACTGTGGCGCAGCAGGTGGTGGAGCGCGAACTGGTTGGCCAGGTAGGCGCCGGTTTCGGGGCGAAGCACGGGAGCCGGCTGTCCGGGATTGACGGGATCCGCGGGCTCATCGGGATCGACCGGATCGACGGGATCTACCGGATCAATTGGGTCCACCGGGTCCACCGGATCGACGGGGTCGACTGGATCAATCGGATCAATCGGCTCGCACTGCGGCAGGCTGGGATCAACCTCGCACGGATCCGGGGTGGGCCCACCCTCCGAGCGCAGGTACCAGCTGCCGTCGATGCCCTTGACCAGGAAATACTCGTACTGGCCGCCGACGGCACGCCCGACCAGGTCGAACTGCGCGTTGGATTCGCCGACGATGCTGATGAGCGCGATGCCACGGTCGGTCTTCGCGCCGGCGCCGCCCACATTGAGCACGCGTACGCCAGCTTGGCCATTGGCATCACCGGTGATCACCAGGCGGTCCGTGCGCGAGGCGTCATCGCCGAGCACGGTATTGAACGCCAGGGTGCCACCATTGCCCAGGAAATCATCGACGGTGAGGGTGTTGAATGCGGCGCCACTGCCCAGCGCAACCGTGCCGGCACCGTCCAGCTGCAGGTGGCCGACGCTGCTGTCGCCGGTCAGCAGCCAGCTGCTGCCGCTGCCGATTCCCGCCGAGGTCACGTTGGACAGGCGGCCCTCGATGCGCGCGTTGTTCTCCAGCAGCAGGTCGATACGCCCGCCAGCGGCACTGTCATCGAGGGTGATGTCACCCTGCAGGCGTGCGTTGTCGACCACCACGTTGACATGCGGTTGGCCGCCACCTGCGGCGCCGGTCGAGTTGCGCACGCGCAGCAGATGACCGTCGCCACCGGTGAGGCGGGCGTCGTTGGCAATGCGCACGTCATAGGTGTGATTGGCATCCAGGACCTCGATCGCCGCACCGCGGCGGGAAAGGATCGTCGAATCCTCGACGATCAAGCGGCCGTCGCCACGGGTGTCGTGAAGCATCACCCCGACGTTGCCCGCATCGATGTGCGAGCCGTTCAGCAGTTCCACCACGCCCGCGCCGTGGCGAATGCCGATGCCCGTGGCGTAATTCGGGTGGTCCGGCCTGTCCACCACGCGGAGGGTCGAGGCATCCAGCGTCACCCGGGCGTCGGCGGTGCTGTCGATCATCATGATGCCGACCGTCGGGACGGACTCGGGGGCATCCTCGCCAACGGTGACTCGGCTGTAGTGGAGGTATACCGAAGAGCTGTCCCATGAGCGGATGCCGCCGTGCTCGATGCGCGAGTAGCTGGACAGCAGCGCGGAGCCACCGCGCAGTTCGATGGCTTCAGGGTTGGAATGGCCGCGCTCGACCTGTGCATTCATGAGCGTGACCAGGCTGCCGTCCCGTGCGCTGATGCTGTACGTGCGGCCTCCATTGACCAGAAGGTCCGCGCCGTTGGTCAGCAGCCACCATTCCTGGGGATCGCCCTGCGTGACTTCGTGCGCTTCGCCGTCGAGTTCGCGTGCGCTGGCATCGCCCGGTGGGAGCATCAGCAGGGCCAGCATCAGGGAGGACGCGAGCGGGCGCATCGAAACACGGGCGGAGGAGGAGCGGTTTGGCATCATCGTCGGGCGTTCTGGTCGGAGGGCAGAGGGACACCCGACCATCGGCACAGCGTTGGGATGCAGGCAGGCCGGTCGCGCAGCACGCTGCTGCGCAGGCAGGCCGGATGTCCAGGGGGCGACAAGAATGCGCAGCGATGCGCGCGTGGCCCATGCAAGGAATTGCAAAGCATCACACTTTGCGCGTGACGCGCTCCGCCCTTTGCGACGACGTGGCGAAAACGTCGTCGATTACAGCGGCGGCAGCACCTTGCCCGGATTGAGGATGTCGTCCGGGTCGAGTGCGTGCTTGATCGCGCGCATCGCCGCCAACGTGGCCGGCGTAAAGGCCTGCGTCATGAAGTCGCGTTTGGCCAATCCGATGCCATGCTCGCCCGACAGCGTGCCGCCCAGCGCCAGGGTGAGTTCGAAGATCTTCGGCAACGCCGCCTGCGCACGCGCGCTCTCGTCCGCGTCGTCGGGGTGGTACAGAATGTTCACGTGCAGGTTGCCGTTGCCGGCATGGCCGAAGGTGACGATGGTCAGCGTGTACTGCTGCGCCAGTGCCTGCACACCGGCCACCAGGTCCGGAATGCGCGACACCGGCACCACCACGTCTTCGTTGATCTTGCCCGGCGCGATGCTGCGCAGTGCGGGTGACAGTGCTTTGCGCGCGGCCCACAGCTTCTCGCGCGCGCTGCCTTCCATTGCCACATCCAGCGCCAGCATGCCGTCGCCTTCGGCGGCCGTGGCCAAGGCCTGCAGCAGGTAGGGCAGGGTGTCGTGGTCTCCATCGGCTTCGACCAGCAGCATCGCACCGGCCTCCGGCACCTCGGCGCCATTGCGGCGCAGCAGCTCCAGGCTGCGCGCATCCATGAACTCCAGCCGGGTCGGCACCACCGGCTGCGCCATCAGCCGCGACACCGCCGCCGCCGCCGCGTCCGCGTCGCGGTACAGCACCCGCAGCCCGGCCTGGGCCACCGGCAACGGGGTCAGCTTCAAGGTGGCTTCCACGATCAGCGCCAGGGTGCCTTCGCTGCCCACCAGCAGGTGGGTCAGGTCGTAGCCGGTGGCGTCCTTGGTATAGGCGCCGCCGCACTGGATCAGTTCACCGGCGCCGGTGACCGCAACGAGCCCAAGCACGTTGTCGCGGCTGGTACCGTACTTCACCGCGCGTGGGCCGCCCGCGTTGCAGGCCAGGTTGCCACCGATGCTGCAGATATCGGCGCTGGATGGATCCGGTGCCCAGAACAGCCCGTGCTCGACCAGGGCGTGCTGCAGGTCGCCGTTGAGCACGCCCGGTTCCACCACCGCGCAGCGGTTGCCCGGCTGGATGTCGAGGATGCGGCCCATGCGCGCGAACGACAGTACGATGCTGCCGTTGACCGGTACCGCCGCACCGGTGGTGCCGGTACCGGCGCCGCGGGCCACCACCGGCACCCCGTGTGCGCGGCACGCGCGCACGATCTGCTGCACCTGCTCGCGGTCGCACGGCAGCGCCACGCCGTTGGGCAGCGCATGCCGCCAGGAGTTGTCCTGTGCATGTGCAGCCAGCGTGGTGGCATCGGTGCGCCAGCCATCCTCACCGAGCAGCGCCTGCAGGGTGGCGGAAAATTCAGCAGGCAGGGTCGTCGTCATTGCAGCCATCCGGTAGCGCCGCCCGTTGGGCGGCCCTCATAGTCATCGATCGAAACCGCAGTCTTCCAGCCGGAAGGCGTCGCGCAACCAGTCCAGGCGGGGTGGGTCGCCGCTGGCATCAATCACGTCGAAACGGCAGGGCCCCTGCGCCAGCGTGGGATGCGACTGCAGGAACAGCTGTGCGGCCAACACCAGTTTGCGTCGTTTCCGCAGGTCCACCGAGGCCGCGCCACCCCCAAAATCGGCGGTGGCGCGATAGCGCACTTCCACGAACACGGTGGTGTCGCCATCGCGCATCACCAGGTCCAGCTCACCGCCCTTGTAGCGGGCGTTGCGCGCAACCGGAACAAGCCCGGCGCGCCGCAGGTGCGCCAGCGCGGCGGTTTCCACCGCCGCCCCGCGCTGCGCCCGCTGGGTGGGCATGGCCTTAGTTGTTGGCCACCGGCATCGGCCGGCCGCCGCTGAAGGTCGACCACGCCGGCACCCGCAGGACGTTGCCATTGCTGTCCAGGAACAGCGTCCCGGTCGCGCCGGCCAGGCCGTCTTCGGTCGCGACCTTGTCCAGGTAGGCGCTGATCTTCCAGGCGTCGAAACCGAATGCGAACAGGCGACCGGCCGCGCCGCGCGCGGTCGGCAGGATCTGCCCGGCGGTCGCGGCCGGGGGCAGGCCGGCCACGCCGCGCACGTTCCAGGCTTCGTTCGGGTAGACGATGCCGTCCAGCGCCATGTCTTCTTCCGGCTTGCCGGTGCCCAGGGTCAGCTGCGAGGTGCCCACGCGGGTGGCGCCGCCCACACCGGCCAGCGCCAGCTGCGGGGCCAGCGCGCGCGCCTGCGGTGCCTTCACCGCCAGCAGCACGCCGTCCACCGCGCCGGCGGCACGCAGCTGCGCGCCGATGTCGCCCACGGTGTCGCTCACACCCACGGTGGCCAGCACCTGGCCGCCGCGCTGGGTGAAGCGCTCGCGGAAGGCGGCGGCGGTACGGCGGCCGTTGTCGTCATTGCTGTGGAGCACCAGCACCTTGCTGCGTTCGCGGCTGCGCAGGTACTCGGCGGCGATGATGCCGTCGTCTTCCGGTGCCAGCGAAAAACCGGCGCTGCCGGCCGGCGGACTGCTCTTGCCGCGGTTCAGCGCCAGCACCGGCACCGGCAGTTCGGTACGGCCGAACACGGCGTCCACTTCATCGCGGCCCAACGGCCCGACGATGAAGTCCACGCCGGCAACGACGGCCTTGTCATACGCGGCCACGGCGCCGGCCGGGGTACCGGCGGTATCGATGAACTGGATATCCGGGCGCTGCCGGCTTTCACCGTAGTAGCCGCTGAGCAGGCCATCGCGCACGGGCTGGGCGGCGGTGGCCAGGCGGCCGCTGAGCGGCAGCAGCACAGCCATCTTCACCGGCGGGCGGTAGCCATCGCTCATCGCCGGCGGACGCTTGCTGGTGTCGAACTGGGCCACGCCATCACGGTCGAACGGGCGCGGCAGCGGCAGCCCACGTGCGATCAGGGCGCGGCCGGCGAAGTTGTACAGCGGCTCGTTGGCCGGCAGCGCCGCAGCGCGGGCACGCAGGGTGGCATCGTCCAGCGTGCCGAGCAGACCGGCAATGGCCTGCTGGTTGTCGGTGCGTGCCTGGCCGGTCAGCGCGGCGTGCGCACGGGCGCGCTCGGTGGCCGCACCCATCGCATCGCCGGTGGCCTGCAGCGCATTGGCGCGCGCCAGCTGCCAGCGCGTGCGCAGCGGCGCGGAGACGGTGTCGGAGGATTCGTTCAGGAAGGCCAGTGCCTGGGCAGGCTGCTTGTCGGCCAGGGCCAGCTCGGCGCTGGTCAGCTGGAAGCGCTGCAGGCTGGCGCCGCTGAGCTGGCGCGCGGTGACCTGAGCCAGCAGGCTGCGCGCGCGGGCGTTGTCGCCGGCCTCGCGCCAGGCAAAGGCCGCATCGGCCAGCGCGGCGCCGCGGGCGTTGCCGCGCAGGGTGTTGGCCAGCGCTTCCAGCTGTACGGCGGCGTCACGCGGCTTGCCCTGGTCGATCAGCGCCAGGGCCTGGCTCTGCGCCGGCGATTCCGGGGCGCTGGTCAGGCTGGTCGTGGCGCAGCCGGCAAGCAGCAGCAGCGACAACGACAGGGCGGAGATGCGTGCGGCGGGCTTGTTCATCATCAGGTCCATTCGAGGGTGGCTCGTACACGTTAGGATTCTACCCTTGACCTGTGAGTGCCGTTGCGATGAGTGCTGTCCCCACGCTGTATGTCGTTGCCACCCCGATCGGCAACCTGTCCGACCTGACGCCGCGGGCGCAGGAGGTGCTGCGTTCGGTGGCCGCGATCTGCGCCGAGGACACCCGCCGCAGCGGCCAGCTGCTGGCCCACTTCGGCATCCAGCAGCCGCTGGTGGCCCTGCACGACCACAATGAAGAGGTGCTGGCCCAGCGCATCGTGGCGCGGCTGCAGGCGGGCGAATCGCTGGCGCTGGTCAGTGATGCCGGGACGCCGCTGGTCAGCGACCCCGGCTACCGGCTGGTCCGTGCCGCGCGCGAGGCCGGCATCCGGGTCAGCCCGGTTCCCGGCGCCTGTGCGGCCATTGCCGCGCTCAGCGTGGCCGGGCTGCCCAGCGACCGCTTTACCTTCGAAGGCTTCCTGCCGGCGAAGGGGTCCGGCCGCCGCGAACGCCTGCAGGCGCTGGCAGGGGAAACCCGCACGCTGGTGTTTTACGAATCCTCACACCGCATCGCGGAGTCGCTCGCAGACATGGTGGCCGCATTCGGCCCAACACGGCCCGCAGTGTTGGCGCGCGAACTGACCAAGCTGTTCGAGACTGTGCTCGACGGCGACCTGGCCATCCTGCTGCAGCAGGTCGAAGCCGACGACAACCAGCGCAAAGGCGAATTCGTGGTGATGGTGCAGGGTGCGGCCAACGATGAAGAGGCCCAGCTCGCGCAGGGCCGCCGCCTGTACGCCAAGCTCAGCGAACACCTGCCACCCTCGGCAGCCGCCAAACTCGCCGCCGAACTCACCGGCGCCCCGCGAAAAGCGTTGTACGGCTCGTAAACGGCATTGCAGTGGATTCGTGGAAATTTCCGGGCGGCTGGCTGATTGATCCCGACCTGCGGACGTTACGTAACACGTCGTAGCCCCGGCCGTTGGCCGGACACCGCGCGCAGCGCGGCTCAAGCGCCCGGAGACGGTAACGCAACAACTGCGGCCAACGCCCCGGCGTTCAAAGGTTCCGAAGCCGCCGGTCAGGGTTCATGACGCCGGCACGAAGAGCAGCCGGCCAACGGCCAGCGCTACGAATTGATACGGGCCCATTGGGATCGGTATCAATCAACCAGGGGCCAGGATCCGTTACGGTGGTAGACTACCCACGGCAGAGCCGGCCAGACAGTCGCGTCATTCCTTCGGGAATGCCGAGGAAAGTCCGGGCTCCGCAGGGCAAGGTGCCAGGTAACGCCTGGGCGGCGCGAGCCGACGGAAAGTGCAACAGAAAGATACCGCCTACGTTCCCTTCGGGGAGCCGGTAAGGGTGAAATGGTGCGGTAAGAGCGCACCGCGAGTCTGGCAACAGACCGGCACGGCAAACCCCACCTGGAGCAAGACCAAATAGGGTCCTCATGGCGCGGCCCGCGTCGGGACCGGGTAGGTTGCTTGAGCGCCACGGTGACGTGGCGCCTAGAAGAATGACTGTCCACGACAAAACCCGGCTTATCGGCCGGCTCTGCCGCTTTTTCCGCCGACGGCGAAGAAGCCCCCTCAGCTAAGGGGGCTCCTCGTTCGTCAGGCTTGCGGGCCCATTCGATACTGGGCCGCCGAGATGAACTGGCTGAACGCTTCGCACCACACCACCACGGTGGTGTAGTCGTCGATGTCCACGTGGTCGGGCACGTCCAACAGGAAGCGGTTGAAGGTCTTTACGTCACCGATCAGCGTGGCGTCCTGCTTGATCCGCAGGAAATCGCCGCGGGTGTCGACGTATTCGCGCGACAGGTACACCTTGTAATCCGGGCCGGGGCCCATGCGGCCATCGAAGGCGATCTGGCTGTGGCTCACGCTGACCTTGCCGTCGGCCCAATGCACCGCGTCACTGCCCTTGAGGTCGCGGCGGAAGCGGGCTTCATGGGTGCTGTTGGCCATCGCCTCGGCAACGCTGGACGCGCTGGGCCCATCCGGTGCGGTAAGGATGGGCAACAGGTATACCCCGCTGCCGAAGCCTGCTGCCAGGGTCAGCACATGGGTGGCCAGGAAAACGGTAATTCGTCGATTCATCAAGGGTCTCGGCTGGAGGGCGCCAACTGCGCCGGTACCAGACAAGAGCGACGAGCGGGCGGGAACGATCCGGACCGCCCCCGCTTCATTCACCCTGCAGCGGGGCGGGGCAACGGCCCGGGCGGGCCGACCGTGAGCGCGGTTTCGCCCACGCACGCGCCCGACGGGTCGAACCGACGCTCGCGGATGAAGCCCTGGCCCTGCGCATCCAGTGCGATCACGGTGCTGGCCCGGGTGCCGTACTCCGGGCTGCGGATGAAGGCGGCCGACAGCCAGCGCTCCCGCTCCAGGCCAATGCCGGTGTCGGGCAGGCGGGCGTCGTCGGCGCGGTTCTCGTCGGCCAGTGCCGCCCACAGCGGCGCCAGGTCCTCGCGGCCGGCGTCCACCCAGTCCTGCAGGGCGGCATTCAAGGTCAGGGTCTTGGGCCATGGCGCGTCCAGCGGGCCGTTGGACATGCCGTGGATACCCGGCGCCAGGGCCTGCCGCAGCAGCGGGTGGTTGCCCAGGAACTGGCAGCTGTCCCGATCGGCCAGCAGCAGGTTGAACGGGGCAAAGGCCGGGGCGTTGCCGGCCAGCGCGTCGGCAAAGGCGGCCGCAGAACCGGTGCCGCGCAGGTAGTCGGCTACCAGTGCACCGCGTGACGGGCCGGTCTGCCGGGCCAGCGGGTCGCGCACGTTGGTCACCACCGCCATCCGGCCATCCAGGCCGACGCCGGCCCAGGTGCCACCCGAACGCAGGTCGCGCCCGGCCAGCACGCCCAGGTCCGGTGCGGGCCACGCCGCCAACCCGGCGGTGGGGCGTGCATGGAATTCATCGCGGTTGCCGGCCATCAGCAACTGCCAGCGGGGGTGGACCTTCCAGGCCAAAGCAAGCAGACACATGCCCGGCATTGTGCCGGTTTTGCGCAGCAACGGGTCGCTTGGGACATGGGGGCGGATGAATGCGCGGAGATGTTTCACGCCACCTCCACACCCCTGAACTTCGCCCCAATCTCAAAAATTGAGACGAAACAGCAACTTGTGGATAAGCCTTGAACAAGTCTCTAAACATTGCTGCAAGCCCTTGATGTCCAAGGTGATTTCCCCTTCGCAAAACTGTTGACAACCCAATCGGCACTGCTAAGGTGGGCAACAGAGGGGAAACCGGGTTTTTTGTGGTTTTTCGTGGTTCAATGTTTCATCCAGGCGAAGGAAAGGTGTACGCGTCGTGTTTCAGGGCGAGACGGCCATCACGGTTGACGATAAAGGACGCATGGCGGTTCCCACCGCGCATCGCGACCTCGTCGCGCGTGTGAGCAACAACCGCCTGGTCCTGACCTACAACCCCTTCGAGTCCGGCTGCCTCTGGCTGTATGCCGAGCAGGAGTGGGAACGGGTCCGCGACGACGTCATGGCCAAGCCCAACACACAGCGCGTCGTGCGCCTGCTGCAACAGAAGCTGGTCGGTTCGGCCGCGCATCTGGAGCTGGATGGCAACGGTCGCATCAGTATCCCGGCAAGCCACCGCAACGCTGTTGGCATTGAAAAGAAGGCGGTGTTGCTCGGCATGGGCGACAAATTCGAATTGTGGAGCGAGCAGGCTCATCGCGCACTGATCCAGCAGACGTTGTCTGACGAGGATCTGGGCGATGGGTTGCTCGACCTGAAGTTGTGACCCGGGGTGCCCGGGTGCGCGGAGGCGCGCAGGCCGGTCACCTTCCGGTGTCGCAGTCGCCGGCGGGCCATCTGCCGGTGCTGTACACGCAGGTCCTGGACGGCCTGAGGGTGATCGAAAACGGAACGTATCTCGATGGCACGTTTGGTCGTGGCGGTCACGCCCGCGGCGTGCTCGAGCAACTCGGTCCTGGAGGCCGGCTGTTGGTCATGGACAAGGATCCGGAGGCAATCGCGGTAGCCGAGCGTGATTTCGCGCCGGACCCGCGCGTCTCGATCTTCCGTGGCAGTTTCGCCGACCTGCTGCACTGGAACGCAACCGCCGACGGCCTGGACGGGGCGCTGTTCGACCTCGGCGTGTCCTCGCCGCAGCTGGACGTGGCCGAGCGCGGTTTCAGCTTCGGCAAGGACGGCCCGCTGGACATGCGCATGGACCCGGACAGCGGCGAAAGCGCGGCGCAGTGGCTCAACCGTGTCGAAGAGCGCGAGCTGATGGATGTGCTGTGGACCTATGGCGAGGAACGCCAGGGGCGCCGCATCGCCCGCGCGATCATCGCCCGCCGCGACAAGCAGCCGTTCACCCGCACCGCCGAGCTGGCTGAACTGATCGCTTCGGTGATGCCGCGTGGCAAAGACAAGATCCACCCGGCCACGCGCAGCTTCCAGGCCATCCGCATCCACATCAACCGCGAACTGGCCGACCTTGAAGCCGGCCTTGACGCGGCGATGGCGCGTCTCAAGCCGGGTGGCCGGCTGGCGGTGATCAGCTTCCATTCGCTGGAAGACCGCATCGTCAAGCAGTTCATGAACCGCCACGCCAAGGCCCCGCCGACCAATCGCCGGTTGCCCGAGCTGGCGGCGTTCGTGCCGACGCTGGATCTGATCGGCGGCGCCATCAAGGCCGAGGACGACGAGCTGGCGGTCAACCCGCGCTCGCGCAGCGCCGTGCTGCGCGTGGCCGAAAAGCGCGGGGTGGTGTGATGAGCCGCCTGCTGCTGGTCGTGCTGCTGGCCTGCACCATCGCCTCGGCGATCGGCGTGGTGTTCATGCGCCACCGCCACCGGCAGACCTTCGTGGAGCTGTCGCGCGTGGAGCGCGCCCGCGACGAACTGAACATTGAATTCGGCCGCCTGCAGCTGGAACAGGCCACCCTGGCCGAAGCCACCCGCGTTGACCGCGTGGCCCGCGAGCGGCTGGGCATGAAGTTCCCCGAGGCGGCCGATGTCGTGGTGGTACGGCCATGAACAAGACCGGCCGCAACCGCACCCGCAACGCCTTCAACCTGCGCCAGCGCCTGAAGTGGGTCGGCCTGGCGCTGGGCCTGTGCTCGGTGTCGCTGGTCGGCCGCGCCGCCTACGTGCAGATCATCAACAGCGATTTCTACCAGCGCCAGGGCGAAGCCCGCTACCTGCGCGAGCTGCCCATCAACACCTCGCGCGGCATGATCACCGACCGCAACGGCGAACCGGTGGCGGTGTCCACCCCGGTCGCCTCGATCTGGGTCAACCCGCAGGAGCTGATGCGCTCGCCCGACCGCATTCCGGAACTGGCCACCGCGCTGGGCATGCCGCTGGACGAGCTGACCTCGAAGCTGAGCCAGAAGGCGGACAAGGAATTCATGTACCTGCGCCGCCGGATCAATCCCGACGACGCCGAGAAGGTGGTTGCCCTGAAGATCCCGGGCGTGGCCTCGCAGCGCGAGTTCCGCCGCTTCTACCCGCAGGGTGAGGCGATGGCGCACGTGCTCGGCTTCACCAACATCGACGACCGCGGCCAGGAAGGGCTGGAGCTGGCCTTCGACGAATGGCTGCGCGGCAAGGCCGGCGCCAAGCGGGTGATCCGCAACCGCAAGGGCGAGACCGTCGAAAGCGACCTGCTGCGCGCCGCCGAACCGGGCAAGGACCTGACCCTGAGCATCGACCGTCGCATCCAGTTCCTGGCGTTCAAGGAACTGCGCAACGCGCTGATCGAGAACAAGGCCGCGGGCGGTTCGATGGTGATCATGGACGTGGCCACCGGCGAAGTGCTGGCCATGGTCAACCTGCCGACCTACAACCCCAATGCGGTGGGCGGCGCGGCGCCGGACACCCGCCGCAACCGCGCCGTGACCGACCTGGTCGAGCCGGGTTCGACCATGAAGCCGCTGACCATCGCCTCGGCGCTGCAGTCCGGCGTGGTCACCAAGGACACCACGGTCGACACCAACCCGGGCTACATGGCGATCGGCCGCTACACCATCAAGGACGTGCCGCGGAACAACGGCGTGCTCAACGTCACCGGCGTGATCACCCGCAGCTCGAACATCGGCGCGGCCAAGATCGCGGCCAAGATGCCCGACCAGGTGTTCTACGACCACGTCCACAGCTTCGGCTATGGCAGCGCTCCGCACAGCGGTTTCCCCGGCGAATCGGCGGGCGTGCTGCCGCGCCCGGCGCGCTGGAGCGGTTCGTCCAAGACCACCATGTCCTACGGCTATGGCCTGAATGTCACCCCGCTGCAGATCGCCACGGCGTACTCGGCGCTGGGCAATGGCGGCAAGCTGATCGCGCCGACCTTCGTCAAGGGCCAGCGCAACGAAGGCAAGCAGATCATCGACGAGAACATCGCCAAAGAGGTCGTGGCGATGATGGAAACGGTGGTCACCCAGGGCGGCGCCAAGCAGGCGGCGGTGCTGGGTTACCACGTGGCCGGCAAGACCGGTACCGCACGCAAGGCCGGCCCGGGCGGCTACGAGCGTGGCCACTACAACGCGCTGTTCGCCGGCGTGGTGCCGGCCAGCAACCCGCGCTTTGCCACGGTGATCGTCATCAACGACCCGCAGGCCGGCAAGTACTACGGCGGCCTGGTGTCCGCGCCGGTGTTCCACAACGTCATGGAAGGCGCGCTGCGCCTGATGGACGTGCCGCCGGACGACATCGATTCCTGGCTGGCGGCCCAGCAGTCCGGAAAGATGGGCCACGCCGCCTCCTCGCTGCCGACCCCGCCGCCGGCCGAGGCGGTGGTTGCGCCCGACGCCGCCGCTGAATTCGATGCCGCGCTGCCCAGCGCGCACGCCACGTTGCCGCCCGCGCAGGGAGGCACGCAATGAGCCAGATGATGTTGCTTTCGCAGTTGCTTCCCGATGTGGTGCTGAGCCACGACCCGTCCATCACCGGCCTGGTGCTGGACAGCCGCGCGGTGCGCCCCGGCAATGCCTTTGTCGCCATTGCCGGCTTCGGCGCGCACGGGCTGGGCTTTGTCGACCAGGCCCGCGCCGCCGGTGCGGCCGCGATCCTGTTCGAACCGCCGGCGCCGGCGGAGCTGCCGGCACCGGCCGATGCCATTGCCGTGCCGGGCCTGCGCACGCGCATGGGCGCCATGGCCGACCAGTTCCATGGCCAGCCCTCGCGCGCGATGACCATGGTCGGCGTGACCGGCACCAACGGAAAAACCTCCACCGTGCAGCTGCTGGCCCAGGCCTGGCACCTGCTCGGCACCGCCAGTGGCAGCATCGGCACCTTGGGCGTGGGTCTGTACGGCGATGTCGTGCCGACCGGCTTCACCACGCCGCTGGTGCTGCAGATGCATGAAGTGCTGGCGCAGCTGCGTGACCAGGGCGCCAGGGCGGTGGCCATGGAAGTGAGCTCGCATGCGCTCGACCAGGGCCGCGTGGATGCCGTGCACTACGACGTGGCGGTGTTCACCAACCTCACCCGCGACCATCTCGATTACCACGGCGACATGGCCCAGTACGGCGCGGCCAAGGCCAAGCTGTTCCACCGCGCCGGCCTGAAGGCCGCGGTGGTGAACCTGGATGACAGCTTCGGCAGCGAACTGCTGCGCACGGTCGATGCCGGCGTCGCCCGGATCGGGGTCAGCTCGCGCGGTGCGCAGCAGGCCACTTTGCGCGCCGACTCGCTCAAGCTCGATGGCCGTGGCATTGCCTTCGATCTGGTGGTCGACGGTGCACGTCACCCGGTGCAGTCGCCGCTGCTGGGCCGCTTCAACGTGGACAACCTGCTGGCCGTGGCCGGCGTGCTGCACGCGCTGGGCCATGCCCCCGAGGCGATCGCCGCGCTGGTGTCGCAGCTGCAGCCGATCGCCGGGCGCATGAACCGCCTCGGCGGCGAACGCGGCCTGCCGACCGTGGTGGTCGATTACGCGCATACCCCCGATGCATTGGAGCAGGCCCTGCAGAGCCTGCAGGGCCACCTGCAGGGCAGGCTGTTCTGCGTGTTCGGCTGCGGCGGCGAACGCGACGCGGGCAAGCGCCCGCAGATGGCGGCCATCGCCGAACGCCTGGCCCAGCAGGTGATCGTCACCGACGACAACCCGCGCGGCGAGGATGGCGACGCCATCGTGGCCGACATCCTGGCTGGTTTCACTGCCCCCGACGCGGTCACCGTGCAGCGCAACCGCGCGCGCGCGATCGGCCTGGCGGTGAAGCTGGCCGGCCCTGGCGACATCGTGCTGCTGGCCGGCAAGGGGCATGAGCCCTATCAGGAAGTGCGCGGGGTCAAGCACGACTTCGACGACACCCTGGTGGCCGCTGCCGCGCTCAGCGCCAAGGAGGCCATCCTGTGAAGCGCACGCCGCTCTCGCTGATCGCCCATTGGGCCGGGGGTGACATCCATGGCGATGACACCGCCATCGACGCCATCAGCAACGACACCCGCACGTTGGCGCCGGGCAGCCTGTACGTGGCACTGCGTGGCGAGCGCTTCGACGGCCATGATTTCGCTGCCGACGCAGTGGCCCGTGGCGCCAGCGCGATGCTGGTCGAACGCCTGCTCGACGTGGCCGTGCCGCAGATCGTGGTCGGCGACAGCGAGCATGCGCTTGGCCGGATCGCGGCAGGCATGCAGCGTGATCGCGCCGCACGCGTGTTCGCCATCACCGGCAGCAACGGCAAGACCAGCGTCAAGAGCCTGCTGCTGGCGATCCTGGAGCAGGTCGCGCGCGAGCAGCGCGCGGTGGTGTACGCCAACCCCGGCAACCGCAACAACGAGATCGGCCTGCCGCTGGCGGTGATCGATGCGCCGGAAGATGCCGATTACGCCATCTACGAGATGGGCGCCGGCAAGCCGGGTGACATCGCCTACCTCACCGACATCGCGCGCCCGCAGTACGCGCTGGTCAACAACATCGCCCCGGCCCACCTGGAGCGGATGGGCAGCCTGCAGGGCGTGGCCAGCACCAAGGGCGCCATCTACGCCGCACTGCCGGCCGATGGCGTAGCGGTGATCAATGCCGATGACGCCTTCGGCATCTGGTTTGAACAGCACATCGTCGGCCAGCCGCCGCGCAGCCGCGTGCTGCGTTATGGCCTGGACCACAGCGCCGATGTGACCGCGCAGCAGATCCGCGCGACCGCAGACGGCAGCCGGTTCCTGCTGGTCAGCCCGGCCGGCAGCGTGGATATCGCCTTGGCGCTGCCGGGCCGCCACAACGTCAGCAACGCCCTGGCCGCCGCATCGCTGGCGCTGGCGGCGGGCATCGGCCTGGATTCGATTGCCGCCGGCCTGGCCCGTGCCGAACCGGTACCCGGCCGCCAGATCGCGCACCGGCTGCCCAATGGCGTCGTGCTGATCGATGACAGCTACAACGCCAACCCCGGTTCGCTGGCCGCTGCCATCGATGCGCTGGCCGCGTCGAAGGACGAGGCCTGGCTGGTGCTGGGTGACATGCGCGAACTCGGCCCGGATGGCGAGGCACTGCATGCGCAGGCCGGGCGCCGTGCCCGCGATGCCGGCCTGAAGCGGCTGTACACGCTGGGCACGCTGAGCGCGGCGGCATCCCAGGCGTTCGGCGACGGTGGCCGTCATTTCCAGAGCCACGACGCGCTGGCTGCCGCGCTGGCCGACGAACTGCATGCTGGCGTGCGCTGCCTGGTCAAGGGCTCGCGCGGCAGCGCCATGGACAAGATTGTAAAAGCGCTGCTGGCGCGAGGAGAGGAAACCCCCCATGTTGCTTGAACTGGCCCGATGGTTGCAGCAGTTGGAGAGCCTGTTCGGGCTGTTCGGCTACCTGACTCTGCGAGGCATCCTGGCCGCGCTTACCGCGCTGTTCCTGTCGCTGTGGCTGGGCCCGGCGATGATCCGCAAGCTGGCCCAGTTCAAGGGCGGCCAGCCGATCCGTACCGACGGCCCGCAGACCCACTTCTCCAAGGCCGGCACGCCGACCATGGGCGGTTCGCTGATCCTGCTCACCATCACCCTGTCGGTGCTGCTGTGGGCCGACCTGCGCAACCGCTACGTGTGGGTGGTGCTTGCGGTGATGCTGTGCTTCGGCGCCATCGGCTGGTACGACGACTGGATCAAGATCGTACGCCGCGACCCGAACGGCCTGAAGTCGCGCTGGAAGTACCTGCTGCAGTCGATCTTCGGCCTGGCCGCCGGCCTGTTCCTGTTCTACACCGCCGACGTGCCGGCCGCGCTGACCTTCTACATCCCGATGTTCAAGTCGGTGGCGCTGCCGCTGGCGGGCATCAGCTTCGTGGCCATCGCCTACTTCTGGATCGTCGGCTTCTCCAACGCGGTCAACCTGACTGACGGCCTGGATGGGTTGGCGATCATGCCGACGGTGCTGGTGGCCTGCGCGCTGGGCGTGTTCGCCTATGCCTCGGGCAACGTGGTGTTCTCCAACTACCTGCAGATCCCGCAGATCCCCGGTGCTGGCGAACTGGTGATCATCTGCGCGGCGATCGCCGGTGCGGGCCTGGGCTTCCTGTGGTTCAACACCTACCCGGCGATGGTGTTCATGGGCGACATCGGCGCGCTGGCGCTGGGCGCGGTGCTGGGCACCATCGCGGTGATCACCCGCCAGGAACTGGTGCTGGTGATCATGGGCGGCGTGTTCGTGATTGAAACGCTGTCGGTGATGATCCAGGTCGCCTCGTTCAAGCTGACCGGCAAGCGCGTGTTCCGCATGGCGCCGATCCACCACCACTTCGAACTCAAGGGCTGGCCGGAGCCGCGCGTGATCGTGCGCTTCTGGATCATCTCGGTGGTGCTGGTGCTGATCGGCCTGGCCACGTTGAAGGTCCGCTGATGAACGACCTGTCGCGCCAGGCAACCCGCCTTGAAGCCATCGGAGGCCACTTCGACAAGTGGCTGCTGGGCGCGATCATCACGCTCACCGGGCTGGGCGTGGTGATGGTCGCGTCGAGCTCGATCGCCCTGATGAGCAGCCCGTTCTACTACCTCAACCGCCATCTGATCTTCCTGGCGGTGGGCATCGTGCTGGCCGGGCTGGCCATGCGCACCGAGCTCAAGAGCATCGAGCAGTACAACCAGATGCTGCTGCTGGGCTGCTTCGCGCTGCTGGTGGTGGTGTTCATTCCCGGCCTGGGCAGCAGCGTCAACGGCGCCCGGCGCTGGATCAATCTGGGTTTCTCCAAGTTCCAGACCGTCGAAGCAGTGAAGGTGCTCTACATCGTGTGGCTGTCCAGCTACCTGGTGCGCTTCCGCGACGAGGTCAACGCGACCTGGCCGGCGATGCTCAAGCCGCTGGGCGTGGCCGGCGCGCTGGTGGTGCTACTGCTGCTTCAGCCCGACTTCGGTTCCTCCACCCTGCTGCTGGCGATCACCGCCGGCATGCTGGTGCTGGGCGGGGTGAACCTGCCGCGCATGTCGATGCCGATCGTGTTTGGCCTGGTGGCGATGAGCGCGCTGGCGATCATCGAACCCTACCGCATGCGCCGCATCACCTCGTTCTGGGACCCGTGGGCCGACCAGCAGGGCGACGGCTACCAGCTGTCCAACGCGCTGATGGCGGTGGGCCGTGGCGAGTGGACCGGCGTGGGCCTGGGCAATTCGGTGCAGAAGCTGTACTACCTGCCCGAAGCACACACCGACTTCATCTTCTCGGTCACCGCCGAAGAACTGGGGTTCGTCGGCACCTGCCTGATCGTGGCGCTGTACGCGCTGCTGGCCGGCCGCGCGTTCTGGATCGGCATGCGCTGCGTGGAAATGAAGCGGCACTTCTCCGGCTACATCGCCTTCGGCATCGGCCTGTGGGTGAGCATGCAGAGTTTCGTCTCGATCGGCGTGAACCTGGGCATCCTGCCGACCAAGGGCCTGACCCTGCCACTGATTTCGTCTGGCGGTTCGAGCATCCTGATGACCTGCGTGGCGATGGGCCTGCTGCTGCGCGTGTCCTACGAACTGGACCGTGCCGAGCGCCGCCAGGCCGTGCGCATGGGCGCGGCAGAACTGGATGATGCCGCGCCGGTCGATGCGCCGGCCCGTGCCAGCGCCGTGGCCGCTGCCATGCAGGAAAGCAACGCACGTGCCTCCGCGCAGCGCGACAGCGCCCCGCGTGGGACCAGCCGCATGCAGCAGCGGATCGAGCCGACCCTGGGGAGGATGGGATGAACGCCCAGCATTCCCCGCGTCCGGTGATGATCATGGCCGGCGGTACCGGTGGCCACATCTTCCCCGGCCTGGCCGTGGCCAAGGTGCTGCGCGAACGCGGCATTCCAGTGACCTGGCTGGGCAGCATCGGCGGCATGGAAACGCGCCTGGTGCCGCAGCACGACATTCATATCGACACGCTGGCGATCAGCGGCCTGCGTGGCAAGGGCAAGCTGGCGCTGCTGACCGCGCCTGGCCGCCTGCTGCGCGCCGTGCGCTCGGCCGGCTTCCTGATCCGCGACCGCCAGCCGCGCGCGGTGATCGCCTTCGGCGGCTTCGCCTCCGGTCCCGGGGGGCTGGCCGCACGCCTGCACGGCCTGCCGTTGCTGGTGCACGAACAGAACCGCGCGCCGGGCCTGACCAACCGCGTGCTCTCGCGTTTCGCACGCCGCGTGCTGACCGGGTTCCCGGGCAGCTTCGCCCAGCGCGAAGAAGCGGTCGGTAACCCGGTGCGGGCCGAGATTGCCGCCATTGCCGGACCCGAACAGCGCCTGGCCGGTCGCGAAGGCCCGCTGCGGGTGCTGGTGCTCGGTGGCAGCCAGGGTGCGCGTGCCCTCAACAACGCCGTGCCGCAGGCACTCGCCGCACTGGCCGGTCGCATCGCGGTCGACGTGCGCCACCAGAGCGGTGAAAAGCTGCACACCGAAGCGCTGCAGGCGTACCAGGATGCCGGTGTCACTGCGCGCGTCGAGCCGTTCATCGCCGACATGGCCGAAGCGTTCGCCTGGGCCGACCTGGTGGTCTGCCGCTCCGGCGCGTCCACCCTGGCCGAGCTGTGCGCGGTCGGCGTGGGCAGTGTGCTGGTGCCGTTCGCGGCGGCCGTCGACGATCACCAGACCCGCAACGCGGAGTACCTGGTCGAACGTGGTGCGGCCGTGTTGCTGAAGCAGGACGAAACGCTGGCCACGCGCCTGCAGGACGTACTGCGCGATCTGTCCGAAAATTCCGCCCGCCGCATGCAGATGGCAACCGCCGCGCGTGCCCTGGCCAAGGTCGATGCCGCCGAGCGCATCGCCGACATCATTCTCGAGGAATCCAAATGAACACCGTTACGCGAGGCCGCGCATGATCCGCCGCCTGCACGACACCAATGATCTGGTGCGCGCCTTCCCGCGCGTGCACTTCGTCGGCATCGGTGGCACCGGCATGAGCGGCATCGCCGAAGTGATGCTGACGCTGGGGTATGAGGTGTCCGGTTCGGACAATGCCGACAACGCCGCCACCCGTCGCCTGGCAGGGCTGGGCGCGCGCGTGATGCGCGGCCATTCGGCCGCCAATGTGCTGGGCACCGACTGCGTGGTGGTGTCCAGCGCGATCCGCGAGGACAACCCCGAACTGATGGAAGCGCGCAGCCAGCGCATTCCGATCATGCCGCGCGCGGCCATGCTGGCCGAGCTGATGCGCTTCCGCCGCGGCATCGCCGTGGCCGGCACGCACGGGAAGACCACCACCACCAGCCTGACCGCGGCGGTGCTGAGCGAAGGCGGGCTGGACCCGACGTTCGTGATCGGTGGCCAGCTGTTGGCCGCCGGTGCCAACGCCAAGCTTGGCAGTGGCCAGTGGCTGGTGGCCGAAGCCGACGAAAGCGATGGCAGCTTCCTGCGCCTGAATCCGCTGGTGTCGGTGATCACCAACATTGATGCGGACCACCTGGAGAACTACGGCAACGACTTCTCCCGCGTGCAGGCCGCCTTTGCCGAATTCCTGCAGCGCCTGCCGTTCTATGGGCTGGCGGTGCTGTGCATCGACGACCCGGAAGTGGCCGCGCTGGCCGCACAGACCCCGCGCCATGTCATGAGCTACGGCATGAGCAGCAATGCGGACGTGCGTGCCGAAGACGTGGTCCAGGATGGGCCGCGCATGCGCTTCACCCTGCGTCTGCCCGAAGGCAGCAGCTACCCGGTGACCCTGGCGCTGCCGGGCGCGCACAACGTGCTCAACGCGCTGGCCGCCGCTGCGGTGGGCTGGCAGCTGGGCGTGGCCCCGGATGCGATCGCCCGCGCGCTGGAAAGCTTCGCCGGCATCGGTCGCCGCTTCAACGACCTGGGCATCGTCACCACCCGCACCGGTGCCAAGGTGCGCGTGATCGACGACTACGGCCATCACCCTCGTGAGCTGGCTGCGGTGTTCGCCGCCGCGCGTGGCGGCTGGCCGTCGCAGCGCCTGGTGGTGGCGTTCCAGCCGCACCGCTACAGCCGTACCCGTGACCAGTTCGACGCGTTCGCCGCGGTGCTGTCCGAAGTGGACGCCCTGGTGCTGAGCGAGGTCTACCCGGCCGGCGAAGCGCCGATTCCCGGTGCCGATTCGCGCTCGCTGGCCCGCGCCATCCGCGCGCGCGGCCGCAGCGAACCGGTCGTGGTCGGCCAGGCGGCCGAACTGCAGCACGTGCTGCCTGACGTGCTGCAGGACGGCGACCTGCTGCTGATGATGGGCGCGGGCGACATCGGCCACGTTGCCCACCTGGTCGCCACCGATGGCTTCAACGAGGCACCCGCCGCATGAGCACGCTGACCTTCCCGCCGCTGCGCACCACCGACCCGGCCGTGTTCGGCCGCGTTGCCGTGCTGCTGGGCGGCACCTCCAGCGAACGCGAAGTGTCGCTGGATTCTGGCCGCAACGTGATCGAGGCGCTGCGCGCGCGCGGTGTCAACGCCATCGCGGTGGACGGCATTCCGGCCCTGGCCCTGGCGCTGGTGGAAAAGCGCTTCGACCGCGTCTTCAACATCCTGCACGGCCACAACGGCGGCGGTGAGGACGGCATCGTGCAGGGGCTGATGGAAGCCTTCGGCGTGCCGTACACCGGTTCGGGCGTGCTCGGTTCGGCGTTGGGCATGGACAAGATCCGCACCAAGCAGGTGTGGCTGTCGCTGGGCCTGCCCACCCCGCAGTACCGGAAGGTGGACAGCACCAATGTCCATGCGCTGGCGGCCGAACTCGGCCTGCCGGTGGTGGTCAAGCCGGCCAACGAAGGCTCCAGCGTCGGCATCAGCCGGGTCACCGACGAGGCTGGTCTGGATGAGGCGGTCGCACTGGCGGCCCGCTACGACGGCCAGCTGCTGATGGAGCAGATGGTGGTCGGCGACGAACTCACTGTGGGCATCCTCGGCGACCAGGCGCTGCCGTCGATCCGCATCGTGCCCAAGGGCCAGTGGTACGACTACAACGCCAAGTACATTGCGGAAGACACCCAGTACCTGTGCCCGGGCCTGGAAGGCGACGACGAAGCGGAGATCCGCCGGATCGCGCTGGCTGCGTTCCGCGCCGCCGGCTGCCGTGGCTGGGGTCGCGTTGACGTGATGCGCGACCGCAACAGCGGCGCGTTCTACCTGCTCGAAGTGAACACGGCGCCGGGCATGACCAGCCATTCGCTGGTGCCCAAGGCGGCTGGTCAGGCCGGCATCGGGTTTGAAGAGCTGGTCTGGCGCGTGCTGGAACAGACGTTGCCGCAAGGCTTCGGCACCTCGGAGGCCGCCTACGCATGAACGCGGTGCTGCGCATCTTCGTCTGGTTGCTGGCCCTGTCGCTGGTAGCGCTGCCCGTGGTGGCGGTGCTCAACGGCTGGGTCGGTGCCGAACGCTGGCCGTTGGCCAAGCTGCGCGTGCACGGTGAATTCAAGCGAGTGCCCGCCGAGCAGCTGCAGCAGGTGGTGCTGCCGTATGCGAAGTCCGGCTTCTTCGCGGTAAAGCTGCAGGACGCGCAGGACGCCATCGAAAAGCTGCCATGGGTGGAAAGCGCGCAGGTGCGCAAGCAGTGGCCCGACGTGCTGGAAATCACCCTGGTCGAGCACAAGCCGTTCGCGCGCTGGGGCAAGGACCGGCTGCTGTCCGAGCAGGGCAAGCTGTTCGCCACCCCGCAGAAGCTGCAGGACCTGGCATTGCCGGACCTGGATGGCCCGGACACGCAGACCGAAGAAGTGGTGGCGCTGTACAACGACGCACGCGCGCTGTTCGCGCCGGCCGGGGTGGATGTCACCCGGGTCAGCATGGATGCGCGCGGCAGCTGGTCGCTGCAGCTGAGCAACGGCACCGAAGTGGTGGTCGGCCGCGATGACGCGCGCTCGCGCCTGCAGCGCTTCGTGCGCGTGCTGCCGCAGCTGGCCAACCAGCAGGCGCCGATCGAACGCGCCGACCTCCGTTATACCAATGGTTTCACGCTGAGCTGGGGTACTCCCCCGGCCCCGGCCGCGCCGGCCAATGTGGCGCAACGCACGCAGGACAGGACATGAATCGCAAGGGTGACAAATCGCTGATCGTCGGGCTCGATATCGGCACCTCCAAGGTGGTGGCGCTGGTCGGCGAGTACTCGCCGGGCAATCCCATCGAGGTGATCGGCATCGGTTCGCATGAGTCGCGCGGCCTCAAGCGCGGCGTGGTGGTGGACATCGAATCGACCGTGCAGTCGATCCAGCGCGCGGTGGAAGAAGCCGAGCTGATGGCCGGCTGCGAGATCCGCTCGGTGTATGCCTCCATCTCCGGCAACCATGTGCAGTGCAAGAACTCGCCGGGGATCGTGCCGATCCGCGACGGTGAGGTGACCTGGGGCGACCTGGACCGCGTGCTGGATGCGGCCAAGGCCGTGGCGATCCCGGCCGACCAGAAGATCCTGCACGCGATCCCGCGCGAATACGTGCTGGACGATTCGCAGGAAGGCATCCGCAACCCGGTCGGCATGACCGGCGTGCGCCTGGAGGTGCATGCGCACCTGGTGGTATGCGCGCAGTCGGCCGCGGCCAACATCAGCAAGTGCGTGCAGCGCTGCGGCCTGCAGGTGGATGACCTGGTCCTGTCCTCGCTGGCCTCCAGCGTGGCCGTGCTGACCGCCGACGAGCGCGAACTGGGCGTGGTGCTGGTCGACATGGGCGCCGGCACCACCGACCTGGCCGTGTTCGTGCAGGGCGCGATCTGCCACACCGCCTCGCTGCCGATCGCCGGCGACCACGTCACCAACGACATCGCGCACATGCTGCGCACGCCGACCCCGGAAGCCGAGCAGATCAAGGTGCGCTACGCGTGCGCGCTGGCCCAGCTGGCCACCGCCGAGGAAAGCATCCAGGTGCCCAGCGTGGGCGACCGTCCGCCGCGCCGCATGCCGCGCCACGCGCTGGCGCAGGCAGTGCAGGGCCGTTACGAGGAAATCTTCGAGATGGTGCAGGCCGAACTGCGCCGTTCCGGCTTCGAGGAACTGGTGCGCGCCGGCATGGTGCTCACCGGCGGTGCCTCGAAGATGGAAGGCGTGGTCGAACTGGCCGAGGAAATGCTGCAGATGCCGGTACGCGTAGGCATTCCGCAGCACGTCACGGGGCTGGGCGAAGTGGTCGGCAACCCGGTGCACGCCACCGGCGTGGGCCTGCTGCTGATGGGCAGCCAGATCGAACACCCGCGCCGCCCGTCGCTGCCCACCGGGCGCGCAGGCAGCATGTTCAACAAATTGAAAACCTGGTTCCGCGGCGAGTTCTGACGCGGCACCTCAACGCGGCGACGCGTGTTTCAAACCGGCCCCCGCCGGCGCAACAGAAAAGCAACACACAACCCACACAGCCGCAACGGCAACATGCAGCGCGAAGGCAGGACGCCAACACGCCCATGCCAACCACAAGCGGATACAACGAGGACACGGACATGGCGCATTTCGAACTGATTGAGAAGATGGCACCCAATGCGGTGATCAAGGTGATCGGCGTGGGCGGCGGCGGCGGCAACGCCGTGGCGCACATGGTCAGCACCAGCGTGGACGGCGTGGAATTCATCACCGCCAACACCGACTCGCAGGCCATCAAGAATTGCGGTGCCAAGCTGCAGCTGCAGCTGGGTACCAACGTCACCAAGGGCCTGGGCGCAGGCGCGAATCCGGAAGTAGGCCGTCAGGCCGCGCTGGAAGACCGCGAGCGCATCATGGACGCCCTGCAGGGTGCGGACATGGTGTTCATCACCGCCGGCATGGGCGGTGGCACCGGCACCGGCGCTGCACCGGTGGTGGCACAGCTGGCCAAGGAGATGGGCATCCTGACCGTCGCCGTGGTCACCAAGCCGTTCCCGTTCGAAGGCCGCCGCCGCATGCAGGTCGCGCTGAAGGGCATCGAGGAACTGAGCCAGCACTGCGACTCGCTGATCACCATCCCGAACGAAAAGCTGATCACCGTGCTGGGCCGCAACGCCACCATGATCCAGGCCTTCCGTGCCGCCAACGACGTCCTCCAGGGCGCCGTGCAGGGCATCGCCGACCTGATCGTGCGCCCGGGCCTGATCAACGTCGACTTCGCCGACGTGCGCACCGTCATGTCCGAAATGGGCCTGGCGATGATGGGTACCGGCACCGCCCGTGGCGATGACCGCGCCCAGGCCGCCGCCGAAGCCGCCATCCAGAACCCGCTGCTGGACGATGTGAACCTGGCCGGTGCCAACGGCATCCTGGTCAACATCACCGCCGGCGCCGACTTCACCATGGCCGAGTTCGACGAGATCGGCCGTACCATCGATGGCTTCGCCTCCGAAGACGCCACCGTGGTGGTGGGTACCGTGCTGGATCCGGACATGCAGGACGAAGTCCGCGTGACCGTGGTTGCGACCGGCCTGAACCGTGCCGTGGCCGCCAAGTCCCAGCGTCCGGGCGAGCGCGCGCCGATCAAGCTGGTCCGCAACGCCACCACCGGCCAGCCGGAGTTCGGCGATTTCGACAACGGCGGCGATGCCGTGTCCAAGGCCGTCGGCGGCATGGGCCTGGGCCTGCGCCGTCCGAGCGCCGACACCGTGGCCCCGTCCGCACCGTCGGCCTCGGGTCCGGCCGCGGCTGAGCTGCCCAACGATTACCTGGACATCCCGGCGTTCCTGCGCCGCCAGGCGGACTGAGGAACGCGGCCGGGGTCTTGTCCTCCCCGGTAAGCGCCTCCATGTCCCTTGCTGCCGGGCCAGGATAGGCCCGGCAGTCTGCCGCCCCCGGTTCAGAAAGGAGCGGTGGTAGTGCGTGTTATTCTTGTTTGTCACTGTCGCGTTGACTGCGCGCTTTCCCCCGGCTGGCCCCCATGATTCCGCAACGCACCCTCAAGAACACGATCCGCGCCACCGGCGTTGGCCTGCACAGCGGTGACAAGGTCTACATGACCCTGCGCCCGGCACCGGTCAACCATGGCATCGTGTTCCGGCGCGTGGACCTGGACCCGGTGGTGGAAGTGCCGGCCCGTGCCGACCTGGTCACCGAAGTAACCCTGTGCACCGGGCTGACCTGCAACGACGCCAAGATCCAGACCGTCGAACACCTGATGTCGGCCCTGGCCGGCCTGGGTGTGGACAACATCATCGTGGAGCTGTCCTCGGCCGAGCTGCCGATCATGGACGGTTCCTCGGGCCCGTTCGTGTTCCTGCTGCAGTCGGCGGGCATCGCCGAACAGGACGCGCCCAAGCGTTTCATCCGCATTCTCAAGACCGTGGAAGTCACCGAAGGCGACAAGGTCGCCCGCTTCGAGCCGTATGAAGGCTACAAGCTCGGTTTCACGATCCAGTTCGACCACCCGATGATCCCGGCCAAGCAGTCCCGCGCCGAGATCGAGTTCTCCACCGCCGCCTACACCAAGGAAATCTCCCGCGCGCGCACCTTCGGGTTCATGCGTGACCTGGAGTACATGCGCGAGCGCAACCTGGGCCTGGGCGGTTCGATGGACAACGCCATCGTGCTCGACGAATTCCGCGTGCTCAACGACGACGGCCTGCGTTACGCCGACGAATTCGTGCGCCACAAGATCCTCGATGCGATCGGTGACCTGTACCTGGCCGGCGGCCAGGTGCTGGGCGCCTACGAGGGCTTCAAGTCCGGCCACGCGCTCAACAACAAGCTGGTGCGGGCCCTGCTGGCCGATGCCACCGCCTGGGAGTGGGTGAGCTATGACGCACCCAGCAGCGCAGTGCCGGTGGTCTACGGCGTCCCCGCATACGCATAACTAGTTGAAATGATTGGAAAAGAACGGCGCCTTGGGCGCCGTTCGTCGTTTTCGACGGTATGCGAGGCGTGACGTTGACGTCAATGAACCGTGTACGTACCTGGGTCACGTTTTTGTGAACCCGATCCGCTTTCGAGCTGAATTTAACGAACTTTTAATAAAAGACTAACGACTGGACGACCCAGCACGGCTACGATGGCCGCCGGCTCCCAACCAGATTCACGTGATCGTGACGACGGTAGGGAAGGGCGGGATGCCCCGATGGCTTCAGGACCTGGTCGAATCCACGTCCTTTAGACAGGCCAACGCGTCGCGTAGCCCTTTGTGCGTGGCGGCTGAAACTGCGTGGGGGCCATTCCTGTTATCGATCGCTGGGGAGCGTGGAGGAGCGGCAGCCGCGGTTTTGACGGTCACCTTGGTGACCTTCAGCCCGATGGACCGGGCCGCGTCGATCAACTGAGCCTCGGCAAGCCGCACTTTGGCGTGCCAGACAGGGGATTCGACGAGAAAAACGAGGTGTTCGCCGTTCACATTCGCCAACCGGCAACGGGTGGCCAGGGTGGGCGGCAAATGGGGGCGCAACTGACGGTCCAGCGCATCGAGCCACAGGGCACGACGCAGCGGATTGCCAGCTTTGTCACCCATGACTGCATCCAGCGCCGGCTTCGGCGTTGACGCAGGACGGGCACTGGATTTCGGCTCAGACATGAAAACTCACTGATGGCATTCAAAAAGATCGTAATCAAAACGCGTGAAGGACAGGCCAAGACGCCGCTGGCGCGTTTGCGTTTCTACTTCGAGGACAGGCCCCGCGCCCTGCTGGGCAGCGTACTCGGGCTGGGCTGCCTGATCGGCTTCGGTGCCGGTCTGGGTGGCAGCATGTTCAACGATTCCCGGCTCCACGCCAAGGTCGCCCAGCAGGAACGCGACCTGGCGCAGGCCCGCAAGGATGCCCAGACCCAGGTCAACGCCCTGGCCGCCCGCATGGGCGAGCTGCAGGCGCAGGCGACCCGGCTCAATGCGCTGGGCGAACGCCTCACCCAGATGGGCAAGCTGGAAGACGGCGAGTTCGACTTCAACGAGACCCCCGGCCTCGGTGAAGGCGAGCCTGGCCCGACCCAGGACATCCCGGTCAGCGCGGTCAACGCCGACTTACAGGTGCTGGAGCAGCGCTTCGCTGCTTCAGGCCGCCAGTTGTCGGTGATGGAATCGCTGATGTTCGACCACCAGCTGGAGCAGGACGCCGTGCCGGGTCGCATGCCGATCCGCAACAGCTACATCACCTCCAGCTTTGGTGGTCGCAACGACCCGTTCGGTCGCGGTCGCGGCAACCACAAGGGCATCGACTTCCATGCCAAGGTCGGTGACCCGGTCATGGCCGTGGCCGATGGCGTGGTCAGCTTCGCCGGCGTGAAGGGCGGCTACGGCAACGTGGTCGACGTGGACCACGGCAACGGCTACGTGACCCGCTATGCGCACAATTCGCGCCTGGTGGTGAAGCCGGGCGACCTGGTGCGGGCCGGCCAGGAAGTGGCCAAGGCCGGTTCCACGGGCCGTTCCACCGGTGCCCACGTGCACTTCGAGGTCTGGGAACGCGGCCAGGTGGTCAACCCGCGCAAGTTCCTGGGCGATGGCGGCAACACCCCGGTCGGGCGGGTTTCCCGCGGCTGAGGGCGCCATCTGGCGGATCGCGGGCGCTTGAAACCAAGTGCCCTCGTCCCAAGCTACAATGGGTGTTGCCATAGACAGGGCGCGATGCGCCCTGTTTCGTTTGCGGCGGGCGGCTCCCGAGGGAGCGTCGCCGTTGGGGCGTCTCATTCCAACCGGTTCCTTCAATGATCAACAGCCTGCTTACCCGCGTCTTTGGCAGTCGTAACGAACGCCAGCTGCGCCAGCTCAACCGCATCGTCGCCAAGATCAATGCGTTGGAGCCGGACATCGAAAAGCTCTCCGACGAGCAGCTCAAGGCCAAGACCCCGGAGTTCAAGCAGCGCATCGCCGACGGTGAAGCCCTGGACAAGGTGCTCCCGGAAGCCTTCGCGGTCTGCCGTGAAGCCAGCCGCCGCGTGCTCGGCATGCGCCACTACGACGTCCAGCTGATCGGCGGCATGGTCCTGCACCTGGGCAAGATCGCCGAAATGCGCACCGGTGAAGGCAAGACCCTGGTGGCGACGCTGCCGGTGTACCTGAACGCGCTGGAAGGCAAGGGCGTCCACGTGGTCACCGTGAACGACTACCTGGCCCGCCGCGACTCGGCGCAGATGGGCAAGCTTTACAACTGGCTGGGCATGAGCGTCGGCGTGGTCTACCCGGGCATGCCGCACAGCGACAAGCGCGAAGCCTACGCCAGCGACATCACCTACGGCACCAACAACGAATTCGGCTTCGACTACCTGCGCGACAACATGGCGCTGTCGCGGGCCGACCGTTACCAGCGTGGCCTGCACTACGCCATCGTCGACGAAGTCGACTCGATCCTGATCGACGAAGCGCGTACCCCGCTGATCATCTCCGGCCCGGCCGACGACTCCCCGGAGCTGTACATCCGCGTCAACCGCGTGGTGCCCAGCCTGATCCGCCAGGAAGCCGAAGAAGGCGAGGGCGATTTCTGGGTCGATGAGAAGGGCAAGCAGGTGCACCTGTCCGAAGCGGGCATGGAGCACGCCGAACAGCTGCTGGTCGAAGCCGGCATCCTCAGCGCCGAAACCGAAGGCCTGTACGCGGCGCAGAACCTCACCGTGGTCCACCACCTCAATGCCGCCCTGCGCGCGCATGCCATCTACCAGCGCGACGTGGATTACATCGTGCGCGATGGCGAAGTGGTGATCGTGGACGAATTCACCGGCCGTACCCTGGCCGGCCGCCGCTGGTCCGATGGCCTGCACCAGGCGGTGGAAGCGAAGGAAGGCGTGCCGGTCCAGCGCGAGAACCAGACGCTGGCGAGCATCACCTTCCAGAACCTGTTCCGCATGTACAAGAAGCTGTCCGGCATGACCGGTACGGCCGACACCGAAGCCTACGAATTCCAGAGCATCTACGGCCTGGAAGTGGTGGTCATCCCGACCAACCGCCCGACCATCCGCAAGGACTCGCCGGACCAGGTGTTCCTCAACCGCAACGGCAAGTTCAACGCCGTGCTGGCCGACATCCAGGAATGCAACAAGCGCGGCCAGCCCGTGCTGGTGGGCACCACCTCGATCGAAACCTCGGAGATGCTGTCCGAGCACCTGCGCAAGGCCGGCGTGCACCACGAAGTGCTCAACGCCAAGCAGCATGACCGCGAAGCGACCATCATCGCCAACGCCGGCATGCCCGGTGCGGTGACCATCGCCACCAACATGGCCGGCCGTGGTACCGACATCGTGCTGGGCGGTTCGCACGAGGCGGAGCTGCACGCGCTGGGCGAAGATGCCACCGCCGAGCAGCGCGCCAAGGTCAAGGCCGACTGGCAGGTCCGCCACGACCAGGTCAAGGCCGCCGGCGGCCTGCACATCGTGGGCACCGAGCGCCACGAATCGCGCCGTATCGACAACCAGCTGCGTGGCCGTTCCGGCCGCCAGGGTGACCCGGGTTCGTCCCGCTTCTACCTGTCGCTGGAAGACAACCTGATGCGCATCTTCGCCTCGGACTGGGTCCAGAAGGCGATGCGCATGATGGGCATGAAGGAAGACGACGTCATCGAAGACCGCCTGGTCAGCCGCCAGATCGAAAAGGCGCAGCGCAAGGTCGAAGCGCACAACTTCGACATCCGCAAGAACCTGCTGGACTTCGACGACGTCAACAACGACCAGCGCAAGGTGATCTACGCCCAGCGCGATGAGCTGCTGGACGCCGAGTCGGTGAAGGACAACGTCGACGGCATCCGTGGCGATGTGATCTACGACATCGTGGCCCGCTTCGTGCCGCCGAACTCGATCGACGAACAGTGGGACCTGCCGGGCCTGGAAGCCACCCTGGCCTCCGACCTGGGCGTGCAGATGGATGTCACCGGCCTGGTCAAGCAACACGAAGAACTCGACGCCGAAGCCATCGCCAACAAGGTGCAGGCCCGCGTGGACGAGCACTTCGAGCAGAAGGAAGCCGGCGTCGGCGAAGAGACCATGCGCGCGCTGGAGAAGCACGTCATGCTCACCGTGCTTGACCAGAGCTGGAAGGAGCACCTGGCCCGCATGGATTACCTGCGCCAGGGCATCTACCTGCGCGGTTACGCACAGAAGCAGCCCAAGCAGGAATACAAGAAGGAAGCCTTCGAGCTGTTCTCGGAAATGCTGGAGAACGTCAAGCGCGAAGTGGTGACCCTGCTGGCGCGCGTGCGCATCCGCAGCGAGGAAGAAGTGGCGGCGCTGGAAGCAGCCGAACGCCAGCAGGCCGAAGCGCGCCTGCTGCAGTCTCAGTTCCAGCACCAGAACGTGGGCGGCTACGGCGCCGACGAAGAGGCGGCGGACGTGGAAGCCCAGCGCAGCGGCGTCGTCGGCCAGGTGACCCGCGAAGAGCCCAAGGTCGGCCGCAACGATCCATGCCCCTGCGGCAGTGGCAAGAAGTACAAGCACTGCCACGGCCAGTTGAGCTGATCAGAAAAAACCCCGCGAAAGCGGGGTTTTTTTTGATCTTTGTTTGCACGGCGCGAATGCTTGTGGGCATCGTTCTGTGACCGATGTCGCCAATACGGACCTTTCAGAAAAACCTGACACTGATGCGTGGCGCATCCCCACGCGAGTGTCAGATGCGACCCACGTGTGGATATACGACAGAGGGTTAACGTGTTCAGCGCTGTCGCGAATGCATTGCATTCGGGGCAGGCTCGACGCGCATTGCGCTCCGCAGGCTGCGGCAGCGTCGCGTTTCCCCTGAGTCGCCATCCATGGAGTTTCATGAACAGGATTTATCGCCTGGTGTTCAATCGCACCACCGGCCTGATGCAGGTCGCGTCCGAACTCGCCACGTCCCCCTCTTCCTCCTCTCCCGCGACCGACAGCCGCCGCCGGCGTTCGCCGCTGAGCGCTGCCATGCTGGTTGCGCTCGGCCTGTCGGCCGCCTCGCTGCCTGCCGCCTTCGCGGCGGTGTATGACTTCGATGCGAGCGAGACCGTCACCGATCCGCGCGCTTATGTCGATGGTTTCCGCGTCGGCCCGAACGGCGCGGTGGAAGTCCAGCTACGCAACGGCGGCACGTTCACCTCCAACGGCCTGGTCTCGCTGGGTACGCTTGCCGGCAGCAATGGCGAACTGCAGATCTTCGGGCCGACCTCGTCGCTGACCGTCAACAGCGCCGTCGTGCGCGTGGGTGAAGCAGGCACCGGCGCGTTGCGTCTTTACGATGGCGCAAAGGCCACCCTGGGCTCGACGCTGTCGTTCGGCTATGCAGCCGGTTCCAGCGGCATCGGCCAGGTCGATGGCACCGACGCACTGCTTACCGCCCGCCAGATTCTGGTCGGTCGCGAAGGCACTGGCATGCTCACCATCCGCAATGGTGCCCGCGTGGAGACCACGCTGCAGGCACCGCCTATCGGCGATTCGTTTGGCATGAGCGTGGGTACCGAGGTCGGCAGCACGGGCACCATCAACGTCACCAGTGGCGGCCAGCTGCTGGTCACCGGCAATGACCTGCGCGTCGGTGAGGGCGGTACCGGCGCGCTGTTCATCAACAATGGTGGCGTGACCGCCGGGCGCGACGTGCTCATCGGTGCTGCCGCCAGTGGCAAGGGCGAAGTCATTGTCCGCAACAGCGGCACCTTGGCGTCGCAGCTGGTCAGCATCGGTGAAGCACAGGAGGCCAGCGGCTCGCTTCTGGTGAGCGGCGCAGGTTCGACGGTCACCACCGATACCCTGCGGGTGTCGGGCAACGGCGACGGCCTGCTGCGCATCGAAGATGGCGCGCTGGTGGCCGTGACCGGCAACGTGACCGCCGAAGACAACCAGGGCCTGCCAAGCACCGCCGCACGCACCGGCCGCATTGAAGTGACCGGCGCCGGTTCGGTGCTGAGCGGCGACCGGATCATTGCCAGCACCCAGCTGCTGGTGGAGAACGGCGGCCAGATCCAGTCCAACACCGCGCGCATCCGCGACTCGCTCAGCGCTACCGGTACCGCCACCCTCACCGGTGCCGGCAGCCGCTGGACCAACCAGGGCGAGCTGGACATCCGCACCGGCGTGGACGTGCTGGACGGTGCGGTGATCGGTACCGACACGCTGCTGGTGTCCGGCGGCGCCAACACCATGACCTTCAAGATCGGCGCGGTCGATGAGCAGGTCCGCGTCAGCGGCGCGGGTTCGGCCATTGAGGCCACCGGCGACGTCACGGTGGGCAGCCACCTGGTCGGCGAACCGTTCGGCATCCTCAACGTGGCCAATGGCGGCCGTGTTGCCGCCGGCGGGGACCTCAAGCTGGGCACCCTGGGCTTTGTCGTGGTGGGCGGCGGCCTGGAAACCTGGTCGGTCGCCGATGGCGCCCCGACCTGGGCGGCGGCCGAAGCGGCCGGCGAACTGGGCGCGGCCGATATCGTCATGGACGGTGCGCTCAGCGCGCTGGTGTTCAACCACACCGGCGACATCAGCCTGGCCAACACCGTCAGCAGTACCAATGGCACCACCGGCGGCGTGACCAGCGTGGCCGGCACCACCACCTTGACCGGCGACCTGGCCGACTTCGGGGGCAAGGTCACGGTCAACGGCGGCACGCTGCGTATCGATGGCGACATGTACACCGGGCGCAGCTATACCGGTACCAGCCAGGCTGCTGCACAGCAGATCGAGGTCACCGGCGGCACCCTGGTGCTCAACGGCAACTCCGGCTTCGACCAGACCATCAACTACGGCAGCAGTACCGGCGTGGTGCGCAGCTCGAACGTGATGGTGCGCAATGGCGGCATGCTCGCCGGCAATGCGACCGTGGGCACCACCCAGGTCTTCAATGGCGGCGTGCTGTCGCCGGGTGATGCCGGCATCGGCACGCTCACCATCAACGGTGACCTGTACATCAATGCCGCGGGCGCGGTGCCCGAAAGCGTGGCCGACAAGGCCTTCTACGACGTGGACCTGCTTGGCAACGGCCAGTCCGACCGGGTTGCCGTCACCGGCAAGGCCTACATCGGCCATGGCGTCGGCATCGCCGGCACCACCGGTGCCACCGGCGTGCGCGTGACCGGGCTGGACCCGAATGCCAGCTACCAGAACGGCCAGACCTACGCGATCCTCGACGTGGCCGGCGGCATCAATGGCGGCTTCGACGATGTGATCTCGCGCTCGGCCTTCATCACCCCCACCCTGACCCAGACCGGCAACCAGGTCGTGCTGACCATCGCGGTCAACACGCCGGTGACCCCGGTGGATCCGGTCGACCCGGGTACCCCGGTCGATCCGGGCACGCCCGTCGATCCGGGCACCCCGGTCGATCCCGGCACGCCGGTGGATCCGGGCTTCCCGGGCACCCCGGGCGTTACCCCGCCGATCGTGTTCGGCGCCGTCGCCGTCACCGGCAACCAGCGCGCCACGGCCGCGGCGCTGGATTCGCTGCAGCAGTCCGGCGACGCGCTGGCGCTGTACAACGGCCTGCTGATGCTCGATGAGGCCGGTGCGCTGGTTGCCTTCGATGACCTCGGCGGCGAACTGCACGCCAGCAACCGTGCGCTGCTGCTGGACGACCGCTTCCTGCGTGAAGGCATCTCCCAGCACCTGCGCCCGGCGCCGGACACCAAGCTCAACGGCTCCTCTGTGTGGGTGGCCGGCAGCGGCGCCTCCAAGCGCCAGGACAGCGATGGCACCGCCTCGCGCACCCAGGACACCCGCCAGGGCCTGATGGTGGGCTACGACTGGACCTTCGGCGACCGCTGGACCGTCGGCGTGGCCGGTGGCCCGGAGTCGCTGCGCCAGCAGATCCGCGACCGCAACGCGATCACCGAGGTCGACGCGGTGCACGGTGGCCTGTACGCCGGCTTCCGGGGTGAGCAGGCCTGGATCAACGGCGGCGCCAGCTACGCCGACTACGAGGTGGATACCCGCCGTGAACTGGGTGCCGGCACGTCCTGGGAACAGAGCCTGGGCAGCCAGCATGACGCTCATTCGGTACAGGCCTTTGCGGAAGGCGGTTGGGACATCCAGCTCAGTGCGCTGACCCTGAGCCCTTACCTGGCCGTGGCCTACACCCGCCTGTCGAGCGAGGCCATCACGGAAACCGGCGGCACCGCAGCCCTGTCGGTGGCATCCAGCAAGGATGAGGTCTGGACCACCACGGCCGGCATTCGCGCCGGGTGGGACATCAGCGGTGGCCAGACCGACGGCGCCCGCCTGGAGGCCGGCCTGGCCTGGCAGAACGCGGCCGGCGAACTGCGTGCCGACTCGCGCAACCGCTTCGTGGCCGGCAGCGACAGCTTCACTGTCAGCGGCCTGCCGCTGGCGCGCAACGTGGGCATCGCCGAACTGGGCGTGTCGTTGAACACGTCGGACAACAGCCGCCTGTCGATGTTCGCGCAGGGCCGTGCCGGCGATGGCCAGCGTGAAGTGGGCGCCCAGCTGAACTGGAACGTGGTGTTCTGATCGAACCCACGGCCTGAGCCACCCGAAGGGCCCCGCATGGGGCCCTTCGTCTGTCCGGCATTGCGCATGCCCGGGCCGATTGGGCATTCTGGTCGCATGCCATCCCCCAAACGATCGATCCACGTCGTGGCCGGCGTCATCACCGACGCCCGCGGCCGCATCCTGCTCAACCGCCGTACCGAGAACAGCGACATGGCCGGCCTCTGGGAATTCCCCGGCGGCAAGCGCGAAGAGGGAGAGACCTCCGAACAGGCGCTGGTGCGTGAGCTGCGCGAGGAGCTGGGGATCGAGGCCGAGGTCGGCGACTGGATCATGGACGTCCCGCAGGAATATCCGGACAAGCACCTGCGCCTGGAAGTGCGGCACATCCGCAGCTGGAAGGGCTCACCGCGCGGCCGCGAAGGCCAGGCCATCACCTGGGTGGCGCCGGACAAGCTGTCGCGCTATTCGATGCCGCCGGCCGACCTGCCGGTGGTGGCCGCGCTGCGCCACCCGGACCGCTACCTGATCACCCCCGAACCGGACACCGACGAGGATGCCGCGCACCAGGACTGGTACGCACGGCTGGCGCGTGCGCTGGAGGCGGGCGTGCGCCGCGTGCAGCTGCGAACGCCGAACAGCGCGGCCCGCATCGCCTTGGCCGAACAGGCCGTGGCCCGGCACCGCGGCGGAGTGCAGTGGCTGCTCAACCGCGATATCGAATTGGCCCGCCGGCTTGGCGTCGGCGTGCACCTGGGCGGCGAGCAGTTGCTGCAGCTGGAGGCGCGGCCGTTGCCGGCCGACCAGCTGGTGGCCGCGTCCTGCCACGACCTGGCCCAGCTGCAGGCCGCGCAACGACTGGGCTGTGACTTCGCCGTGCTCGGCCCGGTCCAGGCCACCGACAGCCACCCCGGCAGCGTGCCGATGGGCTGGGACGCCTTTGAAACCCTGCGCGCACAGGTCTCGCTGCCGTTGTACGCGCTGGGCGGCCTGCACCCGGACGACATCACCCAGGCGCGCCGCCACGGCGCGCAGGGCATCGCCGCCATCCGCGCGTTGTGGCCTACAGGGTGATCCAGAAACAGCCGTACTGACGGCGCAGTCCAAACACCGTCCGCGCCGGCGTGGCCGTCGTACCGAGTGTCTGCTCCAGCCGCAGCCCGATCGGCCGCGGCCGGCTGGCCTGCGGCGCGGCCGCTTCCACTGCCTCGACCAGGGTCGCGTTCGGGTCGACCGGCAGCGGCGTCGGCGCGGCGACCTCCGGGTATACCGGGGCGATATCCAGCAGAGGCCGCTGCACCACCGATTCCAGTCGCCCGATGATCTGGTTGGCGGAGGCATTGGAGACGTTGCCCCACAGGTAGATCGACGACAGCCGGTTGACGTCCTGCAGGCTCACCGCATCGCGGATCTGCCCGGTCAGCTCGCTCAACCGGCGCGCGCAGCCGGCGCGGTAGATGCCGGTATTGCCCACCGAATCACCACGCGGCGGCATCCGCGCCGTCGCGCCCAGCGCATCGCAGCTGCGGTCGGTGAACACCGTTTCGCCCTGTGCAGTGGTGCAACGGTTCACGCGCTGCGCCTGTGCCTGCGCCCACGGGGCCAAGCACAGCATGCACAGCGACAGCAGCAACGGAACGACCGGTCTCATCGCAGCAGGGTAGCGGGACGCGCGTTATCTGCAAGCAATGGCGTGCGCGATGTTCAGCGGCCCAGCAGCTTCAATACCTGGGTGGTGGGCTTGGCCAGGTTGAGGGTGTAGAAATGCAGGCCCGGTGCGCCACCGGCCACCAGCCGCTCGCACAGCTGGGCGACCACTTCGGCACCGAAGGCGCGCACCGCATCGGCGTCATCGCCGTAGGCCTGCATGCGCTTGCCGATCCAGCGCGGGATCTCGGCACCGCACTGTTCGGAAAAGCGGCGCAGCTGGCTGAAGTTGGAGATGGGCATGATGCCCGGCACGATCGGCACCTGCACGCCCAGCTTGCGCACCGCGTCGACGAAGTGGAAGTAGGCGTCGGCATTGAAGAAGTACTGGGTGATGGCCGCATCGGCACCGGCGTCGATCTTGGCCTTGAAGTACCTCAGGTCGCGCAGCGCGTCGTCGGATTGCGGGTGCGTTTCCGGGTAGGCGCCGACCTCGATGTGGAACGCGTCGCCGTGCTCGGCGCGGATGAAGGCGATCAGTTCCGACGCGTAGCGCAGGTCGCCGGGATGGCCCATGCCGGAGGGCAGGTCGCCGCGCAGCGCCACGATCCGCCTGCAGCCGATGGCCCGGTACAGCTTGAGCAGTTCGCGGATCTCCTCGCGGCTGCCGCCCACGCAGGACAGGTGCGGCGCGGCGTCGAAGCCGTGGTGCTGCTTGAGGTGTCGCACCGTTTCGGAGGTATAGCTCAGGGTCGAGCCGCCGGCGCCGAACGTGCAGGACACGTATTCCGGCGCGTACGCCTTGAGCTTGGCCGCGGTACGGTCGAGCTGGGCGCGCTGGTCGTCGGTCTTGGGTGGGTAGAACTCGAAGCTGAGGGCGGTCATGGGCGGCGGCGGCAGCGGGTGTGGTTCCATCATATCGCTTCATCGCGATGAATGTAAAAGATGGCGGGCGGGGCGTTTACACCCGGGCGGGTAAAGTGGCCTTCCCCCAAGGAGAGCACGCATGGACATCCTGATCACCGGCGGCACCGGCTTCATCGGCCAGCGCCTGTGCCAGCGGCTGCTGGCGGCCGGGCACCGGGTCACGGCGCTGACCCGCAGCCCGGGCCGGCCCGGCCAGGCCGGGGTGCAGTACGTCGGTGCACTGGGCGATGTGGGCCCGGTGCACGCGGTGGTGAACCTGGCGGGCGAACCGCTGGTGGAAGGCCGCTGGAACGCGGCGCGCAAGCAGGCCATGCTCGAGTCACGCATCGGCACCACCCGGGCCCTGCTGGACTGGATGCGCGGGTTGCCGACCCGCCCGCAGGTGCTGGTGTCCGGCTCGGCGATCGGCTACTACGGGCCGCGTGATGCCACCCCGCTGGATGAAGCGGCCTCGCCGGGGCATGACTTCGCCGCCATGCTGTGCCGGCGGTGGGAGGCCGAGGCACTGAAGGCCGAAGACCTGGGCGTGCGCACCTGCCTGCTGCGCACCGGCATTGTGCTCGACCGCGAGGGCGGTGCGCTGGCGCGCATGCTGCCGCCGTTCCGGATCGGCGCGGGTGGGCCGATGGGCGATGGCATGCAGTGGATGAGCTGGATCCATCGCGACGACCTGGTGGGGCTGATCCTGTGGCTGCTGGCCGATCCCGAAACACGTGGCGCCTGCAACGGCACCGCGCCGGCGGCGGTCACCAATGCGGAATTCGCCCGCACCCTGGCGCATGTGCTGAAGCGGCCAGCGTGGGTGCGGACGCCGGCATTCGCATTGAAACTGGCCTTCGGCGAGATGGCGGGCCTGCTGCTGACCGGGCAGAACGTGGTGCCGGCGCGCGCGCTGCAGGAAGGCTACCGGTTCCGGTACCCGACACTGGAAGCGGCCCTGCGCGCGATCCTCGGCTGAGGCCGGTTACCCTGTGCACCTGTTTCCAGCTGCGTACGCCATGTCGATTGTCCTCACCGAATTCGCCCGCCCCCGTCTGTTCCCGCGCGTGCCGCGTGGCAACACCATCCAGGACTGCACCGCCGAGCAGTTCCAGGCGCACCTCAATGCGCACGCGCCGTTCAAGGTGCTCGATGGCTACGCGCCGTTCTGCAAGCTGTTCGTGTATGAAAACTGGACGTCCACGCGCTGCCTGACCGTGCCGGTCACCGATGCCAACCGCCACCAGCTGCGCAGCGCCTATGAGGCGCGCAACCGCGACGAACTGCCGGTGCTGGTGCGCTGGTTCGAGGGCGTGCAGTCGCCGCGCGCCAATTACCTGGTGGTGATCCTGTACAGCGCCGAACAACTGGCGAAAGAAGGCTCGCCGATCGAAGCGGACTGGGGCATCGTCGGCTGCATCTACACCGCCGAACCGGAAGAAGTGCCGATGGCGCCGATCACCATGATGCGCAATGCGCTGGGGGTGGAAGAGGGCGGCTCCGGTGTGCCGCTGGATCGTGAGGCTTACAAGCGCGCCGTGGCGTACTGGGAAAGCCACGCGAACTGGCGGCCGTAAGGTTACGGCCGACCGATACCCGCCATTTCTGCTTCGGTCAGCGCGACCAGATCGGCCGGCGCCAACGCCACCTCGAGCCCGCGTCGGCCGGCGCTGACGTGCATCACCGGCAGCGCCTGCGCGCTGGCATCGATGAAGGTGCGGTGCTTCTTCTTCTGGCCCAGCGGACTGATTCCGCCGACCAGGTAGCCGGTGGCGCGCTGTGCCGCGTCCACCGCCGCCATCTCGCACTTTCTACAGCCCGCCGCCTCGGCCAGCGCCTTGAGGTCCAGCGTGCCGCTGACCGGCACGATCGCCACCAGCAGCTCGTGCTTTTCGGTACTGGTCAGCAGGGTCTTGAACACCACTGCGGGGTCCAGCCCCAGCTGCTCCGCCGCTTCGCCGCCATAGGAGGCGGCGTTGGCATCATGGTGGTAGGCAAGCACGCGGTGGGCGATACCGTGCTTCTTGAGCAGATTGATGGCCGGGGTCATGGTCATGCAGCTGGCGTGGTCGCACTACCTTAGCGTGGGCGCGACCGCAGAATCTTGACCCGGACTATCGGGGGCGGTTCCAGGTAGGGGGCTATCCCGCTGCTGCCGGCACTGGGGCCGCCAGCAGCAGGAATGCAACCTCAACCCATGGGCGCGCAATCGACATGGTCGACTTTCCCGGCCCCGTACTTCGCTTCCGCCTTGGCTTTTGCCAAGCCATCGGCCACGTCACCGTTGCTGGCAGCGACCTGGAAGTAACCCTCCGCCTCGCCCTTGAGCACATTGCCGTCCGCATCGTGCACGGCACACCGGTAGTCCTTGGTTGCACCTGTCGCTGGGGCAGATGGAGCCGTTGGCGTCGGATCGGTTGTCGTGGTCGGTGCCGACGTTGTCGTGCTCGATGCCCCTGCCACCGCATCGCATTGGGCCTTGGTCAGCGTGACGCTGTTCTTCTTGTAGCGCGTGGCGGCAGCCAGGGCACCGGCCTCCGCTGCTTTCAGGTCGGCCGCCTTGATGGCGTATTTCCCGTCCGCGTTGGAGCTCGCTTCCGGTGTTTTGCCATCTGCACCGGAAAACACCATGCACCGATAGTCGGCGGCGTGGACGGGGGACATGCAAGCGGCACCGCACAGCACCAGCAGTGCGGGAACCAGGAACTTGATATTCATGGAAATCTCCGGAATGCACCCAGATATTCCCCCGCGCGCTGATGATCCCGGCGCGGATGTGAAGCTCGCATGACGAAAACGGGCGCCCGAAGGCGCCCGTGGTATCCGGTAGTGCCGACTGTCAGTCGGCAACCGTCCGACCGGTAGTGCCGACTGTCAGTCGGCAACCGTCCGATCAGTAGCGGTAATGCTCCGGCTTGAACGGACCTTCCACCGGCACGCCGATGTAATCGGCCTGTTCCTTGGTGAGGGTGGTCAGCTTCACGCCGATCTTTTCCAGGTGCAGGCGCGCCACTTCCTCGTCCAGCTTCTTCGGCAGCAGGTACACCTTCTTCTCGTAGCTGTCCTTGTTCGCCCACAGGTCGATCTGCGCGAGCGTCTGGTTGGCGAACGAGTTGGACATCACGAAGCTCGGGTGGCCGGTGGCGCAGCCCAGGTTCACCAGGCGGCCTTCGGCCAGCAGGAAGATCGCGTTGCCGTTCGGGAACACGTACTTGTCCACCTGCGGCTTGATGTTGATGTGCTGCACGCCCGGGAAGCCGACCAGCGCATCGACCTGGATTTCGTTGTCGAAGTGGCCGATGTTGCAGACGATGGCCTGGTCCTTCATCGCGCTCAGGTGCTCGATGCGGATGATGTCCTTGTTGCCGGTGGTGGTGACGTACAGGTCGGCACGGCCCAGGGTGGATTCGATGGTGTTGACCTCGAAGCCTTCCATCGCCGCCTGCAGGGCGCAGATCGGATCGATTTCGGTCACCACCACGCGCGCGCCGTAGGCACGCAGCGACGCGGCGCAGCCCTTGCCCACGTCACCGTAGCCGCAGACCACGGCGACCTTGCCGGCCAGCATCACGTCCATCGCGCGCTTGAGGCCATCGGCCAGCGACTCGCGGCAGCCGTACAGGTTGTCGAACTTGGACTTGGTGACCGAGTCGTTGACGTTGATCGCCGGGATCAGCAGGGTGCCGGCCTGGGCCAGCTGGTACAGGCGGTGCACGCCGGTGGTGGTTTCTTCCGAAACACCCTTCCAGTCCTTGACCACGCGGGCCCAGTAGCCCGGGCGTTCCTTGGCCACGCGCTTGAGCAGGTCCTTGATGACCTGTTCTTCGTGCGAGGCCGCTTTTTCGTCGACCCAGGTGCTGCCGTTCTCGAGCTCATAGCCCTTGTGGATCAGCAGGGTGACATCGCCACCGTCATCGACCACCAGTTCGGGGCCGGTCAGGGTGCCGTCGGGCAGGGTGAAGGTCAGCGCATCCAGGGTGCAGTCCCAGTACTCTTCCAGCGACTCGCCCTTCCAGGCGAACACCGGGGTGCCCGACGCGGCGATCGCCGCAGCGGCATGGTCCTGGGTGGAGAAGATGTTGCACGAGGCCCAGCGCACGTCGGCGCCGATGTCCTTCAGCGTTTCGATCAGCACGGCGGTCTGGATGGTCATGTGCAGCGAGCCGGTCACGCGCACGCCCTTCAGCGGCAGGGTGGCGGCGTGCTTGCGGCGGATCGACATCAGGCCCGGCATTTCGTGCTCGGCGATATCCAGTTCCTTGCGGCCCCAGTCGGCCAGCGAGATATCGGCAATCTTGTAATCACCTTCGGTGGAGAAGGTCTTGGCAACAGCGTTCATGCAAAAGCTCCGGTAATGGACGAATGGCTCGTCTTCGCCGGGCGCCGTTGGAACCAGCCCTGCCACCGAGCCTGGCCGTGCGGAACAGGTCCGGCAGCGGTCGCAGCGCCCCTCGGTGGAGGGGATGCCCATTATATCCCGGCGGACCGCCCGGGCATGAATCGGCGCACGCCCCCAACCATCGGCAGGGGGGCAAATCGCGCCCCGCTGTTAAGGTCCAAGGTTTGCACAGGATGGGGTGGGAAGATGACAGGCACTGACCGTATGCGCCGCGCGCGCTGGAGCAGCCGGCTGATGGTGGGCATGGCCCTGCTGGCGGTGGCGCCACTGGCGCTGGCGGCAACGCCCACGGCCGGCAACAAGGCGCTCCAGACCGCTGCGGCCCCGGCCGGGCAAGGTTACCAGCTGCCGTCGGCGGCGCTGCAGGCGGTGGCCAACGCCCCGCGCGCGCCCACCCTCAGCCTGTCGCCGCGCCGCGATATCGCCGCCCTGCTGCAGACCCCGCCGCTGCCTTCGATCAACGAGGTGGCCCAGCCCGAGCTGAAGCTGGCCGGCGTGCGGATCAACCCGGCCACGTATTCGGCCAGCACCTTCACCTTCGCCGACAAGCTGTGGCTGATGAACATCGCCGACGGCAAGGAGCGCCAGATCACCGGCCTGCCGCAGCCGCTGTCGGTGGCCTCGCTGGCGTGGTCGCCGGACCAGCAGTACCTGGCCTTCAACCAGGTGCATGCGGCCAGCGGTGCCAATGAGCTGTGGATCATCGACGTGGCCGGCGGCACCGCGCGCCGCCTGTTGGCCGACCTCAACACCGTGTTCGGCAGAGGCTACGACTGGCTGCCCGACAGCCGCGGGCTGGTGGTCACCCAGCAGGTCAAGGGCCAGGGCCCGGCGCCCGCCGCCGGCGGCATCCCGACCGGCCCGGCGATCCAGCAGACCCAGGCCGACGCCGGCGTGCGTGCGATCCGCACCTACCAGGACCTGCTCAGTAACGAAGCCGATGCGCGCCTGTTCGATCATTACGCCAGCTCGCAGCCGGTACGCGTGGCGCTCAATGGCGTGACCGCGCCGCTGTCCACCGCTGGCGTCTACCTGGACGTCAGCATCTCGCCCGACGGCCAGCATGTGCTGGCCCAGCGCGTGCAGCGTCCGTATTCCTACCTGGTGCCGGCCGATGATTTCCCGCGCCGCATCGAAGTGCTGTCCGCCGCTGATGGCCGGCTGCAGCACACCGTGGCCACCCTGCCGCTGGTGGAGGGCCTGCCCACCGGCAACGACGCGGTGCCGACCGGCGTGCGCGAGGTGAGCTGGCGCGCCGATGCGCCGGCTACGCTGGTCTGGGCCGAAGCGCAGGACGGCGGCGATCCGGCCCGCGATTCCAAGGTGCGCGATGCGGTGCTGATGCAGGCCGCGCCGTTCGAGGCGCCGCCGGTGACGCTGGCGCAGCTGGGCAGCCGCTATGCCGGTATCCAGTGGGGCCGGGGCGACCTGGCGCTGCTCAACGAGTCGTGGTGGAAATCGCGCGTGGTCAAGCAGTGGCGAATCGCGCCGGACCAGCTCGACCAGGCCCCGCAGCTGCTGTCCGAGCGCTCATCGCAGGATCGCTACAACGATCCCGGCAAGCCGGCGCTGGTGCGCGATGTGAACGGGCGTTCGCGCCTGCAGATCACCGCCGATGGGCGCAGCATCTTCCTGATCGGCCAGGGTGCTTCGCCGGAAGGCGACCGACCGTTCGTGGACCGCTTCGACCTCGAGAGCCGCACCGCCACCCGTCTGTTCCATTCGCAGGCGCCTACCTATTCGCTGCCGCAGGCACTGCTCGACCAGGAAGGCACCTCGGTGCTGCTCACCCGCGAGTCGCCCGATACGCCGGCCAACTACTTCGTACAGTCGCTGGCCGATGCCACCGCGGCGCCGCGCGCGCTCACCCGCTTCGAGCATCCGCTGCCGCAGCTGCGCGGGGTGAGCAAGGAACAGATCCGCTACAAGCGCAACGACGGTGTCGACCTGACCGCGACGCTGATGCTGCCGCCGGGCTACAACGCCAGGAAGGACGGCCCGTTGCCGATGCTGATGTGGGCCTACCCGGGTGAGTTCAAGACCGCTGCGGCAGCCAGCCAGGTGACCGATTCGCCCTACCGTTTCAACGCCATCGGTTACTGGGGTCCGCAGGCGTTCCTGGCCAAGGGTTATGCGGTGCTGGTGAGTCCGTCGATGCCGATCATCGGCGAAGGCGACAAGGAACCCAACGACACCTACCTGCCCCAGCTGGTGGCCAACGCCGAAGCGGCGGTGGATGAAGTGGTGCGGCGAGGGGTGACCGACCGCGATCACATCGCCATTGGCGGGCATTCGTACGGGGCGTTCATGACCGCGAACCTGCTGGCGCATACGCGGCTGTTCAAGGCCGGTATCGCGCGCAGCGGTGCGTACAACCGCACGCTCACCCCGTTCGGGTTCCAGGCCGAGGAGCGCAACTTCTGGCAGGCGCAGGACGTGTACCTGAAGATGTCGCCGTTCAACTTCGCCGACAGGATCAAGGATCCGATCCTCTTCATCCACGGCGGGGACGACAACAACTCCGGTACGTTCCCGATCCAGAGCGAGCGGATGTTCGCGGCGGTGAAGGGGCTGGGCGGTACGGCGCGGCTGGTGATGCTGCCCAACGAGTCGCACCATTACCGCGCGCGTGAGTCGCTGATGACCATGCTGGCGGAAAGCGAGCGGTGGTTGGAGCAGACCATCGGGCCGGGCATGAAGATCAAATGATGCCGCGCCGGGCGTTGCCCGGCGGATGCAACACATGCAATTGAAACCATTTGCGCGGCAGGGATTGCCGCGCAATCTGGGTTAGGCTTGATGCGATTCCGTTCCCGAGGCCAGTGCGTCGCAGATGAACGAGTACCGCAGCAGCATCGTCTTTGCCACCCCCGACATTCCCCTGCGTGACGACGTGCGCCGACTCGGCGCACTGGTCGGCGACCTGCTTGCCGAGCAGGTCTCCACGCAGTTCTTCGATGATGTGGAACAGGTGCGTACCCGCGCCATCGCGCGCCGTGAAAGCGAGGCGCCGCTGTCCGATCTCAACGATGCATTGACCGGGCTGCCGCCCGAACGCGCCGAAGCGATGGTGCGTGCGTTCAGCACCTACTTCCAGGTGGTCAACATCGCCGAGCGGGTGCACCGCATCCGTCGCCGTCGCGATTACCAGCGTGCAGGCACCGCGCCGCAGCCCGATGGCCTGCAGGATGCACTCCAGCAGCTCAAGGCGCAGGGCGTCACCCTGGAGGAGCTGGCCAGCTGGCTGCCACGCATCGACATCGAGCCGGTGTTCACCGCGCACCCGACCGAAGCGGTGCGCCGCGCACTGCTGGAAAAAGAACAGCTGATGGTGGCCAGCCTGGTCGACAACCTCGACGGCCAGCGCACCCCAGGCGAAGCCGCGGCCGATGCGGCGCGCTTCCGCATGGCACTCACCGCGTCCTGGCAGACCACCGATTCCTCACCGGTGCGCCCCACCGTGGACGACGAGCGCGAACACGTCGGCTTCTACCTGGTGCAGGTGCTGTACCGGGTAATCCCGGTGCTGTACGAATCGCTGCAGCAGGCACTGCTGGATACCTATGGCGACAGCGTACCGCTGCCCCGGCTGCTGCGCTTCGGCACCTGGGTGGGCGGCGACATGGACGGCAACCCGAACGTGGATGCCGGCACCATCCGCAACACCCTCGATGCGCAGCGCCAGGCCGTGCTGGGCCGTTACCAGAAGGACCTGCTGCAGCTGGCCAGCCTGCTCAGCCAGTCCACCGAGCGGGTGGCGGTCAGTGACGCGCTGCAGGCCCGGGTGGCGCACTACCAGCAGCTGCTGCCGAAGGTGGTCTCGCGCCCGCGGCATGCCGACATGCCCTACCGCCTGCTCAACGACCGCATGCGCGCGCGGGTGCAGGCCACGCTGGAAGATACCGACGGCGCTTACGCCTCGCCGCAGGAACTGGAGGAGGACATCACCCTCATCCTCGAAAGCCTGCATGCCAACAAGGGAGACCACGCCGGTGGCTTCGCGGTGCGCCGGCTGTTGTGGCGGGTACGCACCTTCGGTTTCCACCTGGCGCGGCTGGACGTGCGCCAGGAGTCGAGCGTGCATGGGCGCGCGCTGGCCAGCGTGCTGGATGGCCAGGACGCCTGGGACGCGGCCGACGCGATCGCGCGCGCGCAGCGGTTGGCGCCTTTCGCCAGCGGCGACCAGGCACTGCCCGCCAGCACCGAAGAGGGCGGTCAACGGCTGGATGCGGTGTTCGCCGCACTGGCCGATGCCCGCCGCCGTCACGGCGCCGATGCGTTGGGCAGCTACATCATTTCCATGGCGCATGACCGCAGCGATGTACTGGCCGTACTGGCGCTGGCGCGACGTGGCGGACTGGTGGACGACGCCGGTGCGGTGCCGCTGGACATCGCGCCGCTGTTCGAAACCGTGGACGACCTGCAGCGTGGCACGGACACGCTGCGCGACCTGCTGGCAGATCCGGTGTACCGTGCGCACCTGGCCGCGCGCGACGACGTGCAGATGGTGATGCTGGGCTATTCGGACAGCGGCAAGGATGGCGGCATCGCCGCCTCGCGCTGGGGCCTGCAGCGGGCCCAGGTGGAGCTGCTGGAGGTGGCCGCGGAGAGCGGTATCCGGCTGACCTTCTTCCATGGCCGTGGCGGCTCGATCAGCCGCGGCGGTGGCAAGACCACCGATGCGGTGGATGCATCACCGCGTGGCAGCATCGATGGCCGCCTGCGCGTGACCGAACAGGGCGAAGTGATCCACCGCAAGTACGGCATCCGCGCGCTGGCGCTGCGCTCGCTGGAGCAGTCCACCGGTGCGGTGCTGCGCTCCAGCCTGCGCCCGCGTGCACCCGAACCGCGCGAGGCGCAGTGGCGCCCGGTGATGGACCTAGTCGCGCGGAAAAGCGCGGAGGCCTATCGGGCATTCGTCGGCCAGCCCGATTTCATGCAGTACTTCCGCCAGGCCACCCCGATCGACGTGATCGAGCGGATGACGCTGGGCTCCCGGCCGTCGCGGCGGCTCGGCCAGGACGCGGCGCTGACCAACCTGCGCGCGATTCCGTGGGTGTTCGCCTGGAGCCAGGCGCGCGCGGTGATTCCGGGCTGGTATGGCGTGGGCAGCGGACTGCAGGCGGCGATCGATGCCGGGCATGCGGATACGCTACGGGAGATGGCGCGCGACTGGCCGTTCTTCAGCACCTTCCTGGACGATATCGCGATGGTGCTGTCCAAGGGCGACATCACCATCGCCGAGCAGTTCTCGCAGCTGGCCGGACCGCTGCACGACCGGTTCTTCCCGCAGATCCAGCACGAACTGGCGCTCACCGGCAGGCAGATCCTGGCCATCACCGGGCAGGACGAACTGCTGCAGCACGACCAGCGCCTGGCGCTGTCGATCCGCCTGCGCAATCCCTACATCGACCCGATCAGCGTGCTGCAGGTGGACCTGCTGCGGCGCTGGCGGGAGAGCGGCGGCGAGGATGACGAAGTGCTGCGCGCGCTGGTGGCGTGCGTCAACGGCGTCTCCCAGGGCGTCCAGAACACGGGATGAGGCAGGTCACGACCGTTGGTCGTGACGCTTATTCGGGCGACGGCGGATTGGACGCCAGCAACTCACGCTGGCGCTGCTCCATCTCCGCCCGCAGCTGCCGGCGCAGCAGTGCGGCGGCATGGCGGCGGCGCTGGTCGCTCGTTTCCAGCTGCAACGGCGGTACCGGGGTCGGCTTGCCGTCGTCATCGACGGCCACCATGGTGAAGAAGCAGCTGTTGGCGTGGCGCACGCTGCGCTTGAGGATATCCTCGGCCACCACTTTCACTCCGACTTCCATCGACGAAGTGCCGGTGTAATTCACCGAGGCCAGGAAGGTGACCAGTTCGCCCACCGCGATCGGTTCGCGGAACGTCACCTGGTCCACCGACAGGGTGACCACGTAGCGACCGGCATAGCGGCTGGCACAGGCATAGGCGACCTGGTCGAGCAGGCGCAGGATCGCCCCGCCATGGACCTTGCCGGAGAAGTTGGCCATTTCCGGCGACATCAGCACGGTCATGGTCAGCTGGTGGGATTTGATGTCGGTAGGCATGAAGGGATTGTAACGACGACGGCCCGCTTTCGCGGGCCGTCGGTTTCACATGCTGCGCGGGCGGGTGGCCCTTATTTCAGCTTCGCATCGGCGCGCAGGGCGGCGGCGCGGTCGGTCTTCTCCCAGGAGAAGGCCGTTGCGTTGACCGTTTCACCGGCAGCGTTGAGGTAGCTGAAGTCCTTCGGCTTGCGGCCGAAGTGACCGTAGGCCGCCGTCTGCTGGTACATCGGGTGGATCAGGTCCAGCATCTTGATGATGCCGTACGGGCGCAGGTCGAAGTGCTTGCGGATCAGCTTTTCGATCTTGTCATCGCTGATCTTGCCGGTGCCGAAGGTGGTGACCGAAATCGAGGTCGGCTCGGCCACGCCGATGGCGTAGGAGACCTGCACTTCGCAACGGTCGGCCAGGCCGGCGGCCACGACGTTCTTGGCCACGTAACGGGCCGCGTAAGCCGCCGAACGGTCGACCTTGGACGGATCCTTGCCCGAGAACGCGCCACCACCGTGACGGGCCCAGCCGCCGTAGGTGTCGACGATGATCTTTCGGCCGGTCAGGCCGCAGTCGCCCACCGGGCCGCCGATCTCGAACTTGCCGGTCGGGTTGATGTGGAACTTGGTGCCCTTGTGCAGCCACTTGGCCGGCAGCACCGGCTTGATGATCTCTTCGCGGACGGCCTCGATCAGGTCCTTCTGCTTGATGCCCGGGGCGTGCTGGGTCGACAGCACGACGGCGTCGATGGCGGACACTTCGCCGTTTTCATAGCGCAGGGTGACCTGGCTCTTGGCGTCCGGGCGCAGCCACGACAGCGGCGAGTTCTTCTTCTTGCGGATCTTGGCCTGCTGCTCGACCAGGCGGTGCGACAGGTGGATCGCGGCCGGCATGTAGCTGTCGGTCTCGTTGGTGGCATAGCCGAACATCAGGCCCTGGTCGCCAGCGCCCATTTCTTCGGGCTTCTTGCGGTCCACGCCCTGGGCGATGTGCGGCGACTGCTTGCCGATCAGGTTCAGCACGCCACAGGTGGCGCCGTCGAAGCCGACGTCGGAGCTGTCATAGCCGATGTCCAGGATCACCTTGCGGGTCACCGCTTCCAGGTCGATCCAGGCGGAGGTGGTGATTTCACCGGCCACGATCGCCACGCCGGTCTTGACCATGGTTTCGCAGGCCACGCGGGCGCGCTGGTCCTGGGCAAGGATCGCGTCCAGCACCGCATCGGAGATCTGGTCGGCAATCTTGTCCGGATGGCCTTCGGAGACCGATTCGGAGGTGAACAGGTAGCTGGACATCAGGCGTAATATCCTTTGATTCGGATGGAAAGATGGGCGCGAATGATACACGGCAAGTCGCGCCATTGCATTGTGGCCCAGCGGGGGTTGCCCGTGGTTAAGCCGGCGTGCCCACCGTGAAAGGCCGCCGTAGCGCGATTGACCCCCAGCCTCGGGGCCCAGTGTTCCACCAGCGTGACAACGCCGCCCAACCCGCGCGCCATGCCCCTGCGCCCGGCTGAACCCGTAAACCCGCTGCCGTCCCGTACCATCGCCGGATGGATTCCCTAAGCCAGATCGTTCTGGGCGGCGCCGTCGCCGCCGCCATCGCCCCTGCCGGCCACCGCCGCGCCGCGCTGCTTGCCGGCGCCGCACTGGGCACCCTGCCGGACCTGGATGCCCTCTTGCTGGCCTTCACCGCCACCGACCCGGTGGCGCTGATGACCGAGCACCGCAGCTACAGCCACTCGCTGCTGGTGCTGCCCTGGGTGGCGCTGTTGATCTGGTGGGGTTTCAAACGCTTTGGTCACGGCCGCGTGGCGCAGGCACCCGCGCGCTGGTTCTGGGCGATCCTGCTGGCGCTGATCACCCATCCCCTCCTCGATGCGTTCACGGTGTACGGCACCCAGCTGTGGTGGCCGTTCACCCCGCCGCCGACGATGTGGTCCAGCGTCTTCATCATCGACCCGCTGTACACGGTGTGGTTGCTGCTGGGCTGCGCGGTGGCATGGTTTGCGCGCAGCCGCCCCTTGGCGCAGAAGGCGCTGCTGGCGGGGCTGGTGCTGAGCACCGGTTACCTGGGCTGGTCGCTGCTGGCCAAGCACCAGGTCGACCGCGAAGCCGACCGTGCGCTGGCGGCGATGGGGCTGGGCGATGCGCCCCGGTTCTCGGTCGCCACGCCGTTCAACACGCTGCTGTGGCAGGTGGTGGCGATGACGACCAGCGGCTATGTGATCGGCGAGCGCTCGCTGGTGGCCGACAGGGGCCCGATGACGTTCCGCGGCTTCCCCTCGAACGTGCAGGCGCTGCGCCAGGCCGCGCACATTCCCGCCGTTGCCCGGTTGAACTGGTTCAACCGGGGCTTCATGCGCGCGCAGGTGGTCGATGGCCAGCTGCAGCTGAGTGACCTGCGCATGGGGCTGGAACCGGATTACACCTTCACCTTCGCGGTGGCACGTGCGGAGGGCGAGCGTTGGGTGGCGATCCCGCCCGAGCAGCTGCGCCCGGCGTACGACGGCGAGCAGGGCCGGGCCCGCGCCAAGCGCCGCCTCGGGGCGATGTGGCAACGCATCTGGCACGCCCCGCAGACGCAGGGCCGGTAAGCCAACGGGTAGAGCCGACTGTCAGTCGGCTGCGCGCAGCGCGCCGGCGGGCAGCCGACTGACAGTCGGCTCTACCACCGTCAGCAGCAGCCGCCATTCTTTCAGTAAACCGTCGCGCGGGCCTGCACGAACGAGAAGAAGAACACGGCGTTCGGGTCGTTCTGCACCAGGCTGAACTCGCGGCGCATGCCGTCCACGGTTTCCTGGTCCACCAGGCCGGCTTCCAGCAGCGGGTCGGCGGCCGACAGCAGCAGCTGTTCCCAGAAGGCGATCATGGTCTTGCGCCGGGCCGGTTCGCGGTTGTCCAGGTGGATGGTCTTGATCTCGGTGTGGACATCACGGAAGCCGCCGGCCAGCAGCAGGTTGCCGAGCTTGGCGCCGACGAACGGGTCGCCGCCGTGGTCGTACTGGAAGTCGTTGAAGGCCATCCAGTAGCGCCAGATGTGCGGCGAGTACGGGTCGAGCAGGAACGAGGCGTTCATCACTTCGGTGACGTAGACGGGCGAGCCGGGCACCAGCACGCGGCGCACTTCGTTGAGCACGCGGGCGGGCGAGGGCACGTGTTCGAGCACCCAGCACAGGAAGGCTGAATCGAACTCGCGCGCGCCGAACGGCAGGTTGCCGGCGTCGGCCTGCAGCAGGGTGTAGCGCTCGCTGCACCACGGGGTTTTCTCGAGGTTCTGGCGGGCGGTGGCCAGCTGGGTTTCGCTGAGGTCCACGCCGGTGACGTGCAGTTCGGGGAAGCGGCGCAGCAGGATCTCGGTCTGCGCGCCAACGCCACTGCCGACTTCAAGCAGGCGCTGGGCGCCGCTGTAGTCGATGTTGTTGAAGATGGACGATTCCAGCAGGCGTGCCTGGGTGACCAGGCGATGCTGTTCGGTGCTGGAGAAGCCGTGCAGGTAGGTGGGGGCGGCAATCGGGGTCATGGCGGTCACGTGGCGCGGGGCAGGCCCGGCGATGGGGGGATCAGGCGGCGGAGGACAGCGGTTCGCCGGCGGCCAGTGCGGTGAAGTAGTCGGTGGTCAGGGCGATCTGGCCTGCGGCGTCTTCGGCGCGGTTGACGACGGCGCGGAAGGCGGCATTCTCGGGGCGGTCCTTGGCGTACCAGCCAAGGTGCTTGCGGGCGATGCGCACGCCCTGGGGTTCGCCGTAGAAGTCGTGCAGGGCATGCAGGTGGCCGAGCAGGATGTCGCGCACTTCGTGCAGGCTGGGCGGCGGCAGCAGGGTGCCGGTGGCGAGGTAGTGGGCGACTTCGCGGAAAATCCAGGGGCGGCCCTGTGCGGCGCGGCCGATCATGACGGCGTCGACGCCGGTCTGGGCGAGCACGTGGGCGGCTTTCTGCGGGGAGTCGATGTCGCCGTTGGCGATCACGGGGATGCGCAGGGCGGCCTTGATGGCGGCGATGGTCTCGTATTCGGCGCTGCCGGTGTAATGCTGGTCGCGGGTGCGGCCATGCACGGCGAGTGCGGCGATGCCGCTGTCTTCGGCGATGTGGGCGATGCGGGGGCCGTTGCGGTGGTCGCAGTCCCAGCCGGTGCGGATCTTGAGGGTAACGGGGACATCGACGGCGCCGACGACGGCGCTGAGGATGCGGGCGACGAGGTCTTCGTCGCGCATCAGGGCGGAGCCGGCCCAGGCGTTGCAGACTTTCTTGGCGGGGCAGCCCATGTTGATGTCGATGATCTGGGCGCCGTGGTCGACGTTGTAGCGGGCGGCGTCAGCGAGCTGCTGGGGTTCGGTGCCGGCGATCTGGACGCTGATGGGGTCGGGTTCGCCGGCATGGTCCATGCGGTGGATGGATTTGCGGGTGGTCCAGAAGCGCGGATCGGAGATGGTCATTTCCGAAGCAGCCAGACCCGCGCCCAAGCGCTTGCACAGCAGCCGGAACGGTTTGTCGGTGACGCCGGCCATGGGGGCGAGCACCACGTTGGGCTGGATGTTGTAGGGACCAATCTGCATGCGGGCATTGTAGTGCCGGCCCATGGCCGGCAACCAAGCAGACCCCTGCGATCCGGCCCCACATTCAGGCCGATCCGGAAGGCCCTGATGCCGTACGGGCATGAGCAGATGCTTGACGGTTGCTTCCCGCGCCCTCATGGCTGCGGGATGGTTGGGGGTTAGCTGCGGCAAAAAGCAAGATCAACGTCAACGTCAACGGCGTCGGCTCTGCCGGGTCTCACGGCTTGGCAGGTCGGTGTGGGTTTGCGGGGGACGCCGTAAACCCATCCATGGGGGCTTGGTCGCGGCATCCATGCCGCTCACACCCCCGCAAACCCACCCCGACCTGCCTTTGAGACATTGTCGGTGACGGTACGAACGTCAAATGCAGAGGCCAAAAAAACCGGCGCTTTCGCGCCGGTTTTTGGTAGAGCACGACCGTTGGTCGTGCTGTCTTACACGTCCGCGGGCGTGTAATGCGGCATGGCTACGGCGGCGCCTTCCTTTTCGGTGGAGCGGCCGGCGAACTGGTTGGCGAAGCGGACGTGGCGGGCGAAGGCGGCGTCCGGGTCCTGGGCCAGGGAGGCGACGAGGGCGCCGTTGAAGGCGTCGCCGGCGCCGGTGGTGTCGAGCACCTGGACCTGTTCGGCGCCTACGCGGTAGTAAGGCTGGGTGTCGCCGCGCAGGTTCTCTTCGGCGTGCGAGACGAACACGCCGACGGCGCCGAGGGTGACCACGACGGTACCGTTGCCGACCAGCTTGCGGCACAGGGCGTGCAGGCTGGCGCCGTCGAGGGCGGCCACGTCGTCGGCGTCGACGCGTTCGCCGACATGACGGCCGAGCAGGGCGGCGAATTCGGTTTCGTTGGGGGTCAGCACGTCGGCAAGCTTGAGCAGGCCGATGCTGGAGGGCGCGTCGGCCGGGGCGGCGTTGAGGACGGTGGTGGCACCGGCTTCGCGGGCGATGGCCAGGGCCGCTTCGATGGTTTCAACCGGGGATTCGAGCTGGGCCAGCACGACCTTGGCCCCGGCCAGCAGCGCGCGCTGCTGGTCGATGTAGGCGGTGCTGAGCGCGGCATTGGCGCCGGGGCCGATCACGATGGTGTTGCGGCCGCGGCTGTCGACGTAGATGCCGCCGGTGCCGGTGGGCTCGGTGCTGGCTTCGGCGCTCAGGGCGAAGCCGTCCTGTTCGGCCAGGCCACGGGCCATGGCGCCGCCGGCGTCATCGCCGAGGGCGCACAGGAACGTGGTCGGGGCGCCGGCACGGCGGGCGGCCACGGCCTGGTTGAAACCCTTGCCGCCGGGGCCGGTGCTGTAGCGGCCGGCGATGGTCGCACCCGGGGCCGGGAGCGATTCGCAACGCCACACATGATCCACGTTGAAGGAACCGACTACGACGACACTGCTACTCATAAAGACTGTTTCTCGGGAACGGATATCAGCTGAAATGCGTCAGCACGCCGGCGATGGTCGCCGTCATGAAGGTGGCAATGGTACCGCCCAGCACGGCCCGCAGGCCGAACTTGGCCAGGTCGTGGCGGCGTTCCGGTGCCAGCCCACCAATACCACCGATCTGGATGGCGATCGAGCTGAAATTGGCGAAACCGCACAGGGCGTAGGTGGCGATCAGGCGGCCTTCAGCCGACAGCGACACGCCGGGGACCTGGCCGTTGACGATTTCGGAGAGCTTGGAATAGGCGACGAACTCGTTGATGACCACCTTCTGGCCGATCAGCGAGCCGACGGTGGTGGCATCGGCCCACGGGGTGCCGATCACCCAGGCGATCGGGGCCAGCAGGTAGCCGAAGATGGTCGACAGGTCGGTCGGGCGGCCGATCATGGCCTGCAGGCCGGTGATTTCGCCGAACCAGGTCAGCGGGGCGTTGAGCAGGGCGATCAGGGCGATGAAGGCAAGCAGCATGGCGCCGATGTTCAGGGCCAGCTTGAGGCCGTCGCCGGCGCCTGCCGCGGCGGCGTCGATGATGTTGCTGGAAGTCTTCTCCACTTCCATCTTGACGGTGCCGCGGGTCAGCGGGGTGCCGGTTTCGGGCACCAGCAGCTTGGCCACCACCAGGGTGGCCGGGGCGGCCATGATGCTGGCGGCCAGCAGGTGCTTGGCGTAGAAGGCCTGCTGCACCGGGTCGTTGCCCCCCAGCATGCCCACGTAGGCGGCCAGCACGCCGCCGGCGATGTGCGCCATGCCGCCGATCATCATGGTGATCAGCTCGGACTGGGTCATCTTGGCGATGTACGGGCGCACGGTCAGCGGCGCTTCGGTCTGGCCGATGAACACGCTGGCGCAGACGCTGGTGGTTTCGGCGCCGGACACGCGCATCACCTTGGTGATCGCCCAGGCCATGCCGCGCACGATCAGCTGCATCACGTTGAGGTGGTACATGACCCCCATCAGCGCAGAGAAGAAGATGATCGTCGGCAGCACCTGGAAGGCGAAGATGAAGCCGAACTGGTTGGTGTCCATCAGGCTGCCGAAGATGAAGCGCGAGCCTTCGTTGACGAAGCTGAGCACCTTGACGAAGCCGTCGCCGAGCAGCGAGAACGCTTCGCGCCCACCGGGCATCAGCAGCACCACCGCGGCGAAGGCGATCTGCAGGGTGATACCGGTGATCACCAGCCGCCAGTCGACGGAACGCTTGTTGTTCGAGAACAGCCAGGCGATGCCGATCAGCACTGCCAACCCGAACAGGCCGAAGCCAATCCTGCCCAAACCTTCGACCATCAGACTTCCCCTAGGGCGCCGCGAAAAACGGGAAGCCTAGAGCAGCGGCAGGGGCGGGGCAAGGAAAAGCAGCGTGCGGGGGCCGATCGGCCGCGATCGGGCAAGTATCCACAGGGGTTCGGGCCCGCCGGGCGATACACTGATGCGACTCATTCCGGCCGCGCCCCGGTGTCCTGGCGCAGCCATCCAGCAGGAGAAAACGCATGCACTACCGCCGCCTGGGCTCGTCCGGGCTGAAGCTGTCGGCCTTGTCCTTCGGGGCCTGGGTCACCTTCGGCGACCAGATCAGCCGTGACGAGGCCCGCAACCTGGTTGCCTGTGCCTGGGACCACGGGATCAACTTCTTCGACAACGCCGAGGGCTATGCGCGCGGCCGCGCCGAGCAGGTGATGGGCGATGTGATCGCCGACCTGCGCCTGCCCCGCGATGGGGTGTGCGTGTCCAGCAAGGTGTTCTTCGGCGCGGTGGACGAGCCCCGGCCGACCCAGCACGGCCTCTCGCGCAAGCACGTGACCGATGCCTGCCACGCCGCGCTCAAGCGCCTGCGGGTGGACTACCTGGACCTGTATTACTGCCACCGGCCGGATCCGGACACCCCGATCGCCGAGACCGTGCTGGCCATGGACACGCTGATCCGGCAGGGCAAGGTGCTGTACTGGGGTACGTCGGAGTGGTCGGCCGCGCAGATCCAGGAAGCGGTGGACGTGGCGCGCCACCACCACCTGCACCTGCCGACGATGGAGCAGCCGCAGTACAACCTGCTGCACCGCGAACGGGTGGAGCGCGAGTACGCGCCGCTGTACGCCGACCCGGGGCTGGGCACCACGATCTTCTCGCCGCTGGCCTCGGGGCTGCTGAGCGGCAAGTACAACAGCGGGTTCGATCCGGATTCGCGGCTGGGCCAGGCCCAGATGGGCTGGCTCCGCGAGCTGGTGCTGGGCGATTCGGCCGAGGCCCGGCTGGACAAGGTGCGCGCCTACAGCGCGCTGGCTGCCGAGCTGGGCCAGTCGCCGGCGCAGCTGGCCATCGCCTGGTGCCTGCGCAACCCGAACGTCTCCAGCGTGATCCTCGGCGCCAGCCGGGTCAGCCAGCTGGAGCAGAACCTGGGCGCCCTCGAGGTGCTGGAGCAGGTGGCCGAAGCGGACTGGAGCAGGGTGGAGGCGGTCTTCGCGCCGTGACCTGACGGCCGGTAGAGCCACGCCCTGGGTGGCTCTACCGATAGGCGGCATCAATCGATTTCCAAAAATCGATCATTAATTTCATCAATCAACATGAGAATGGTTGTTGATTGTGAACTGAGAATCATTATCATCTAACTCGTCCCTCGCACGAGTCCAGACAATGAACACTCAAGCCGCTGTACTGCTGCGCCCCGAAACGCTGACCCTGCGCGACCGCCCGGTCCGCGCCGTTCCGGCCGAAGAAGTGATCGACAGCGAGGCCCTGCTGAAGGGTCGCCGCGAAATCCTGATCCAGCACGGCGACCGCTTCTATCGTCTGCGCCACACCAGCAACGACAAGCTGATCCTCACCAAGTAACGGCCCGCCTCCCCCACGGGGTGCATTCGCGCGGCCGCGATGCGCTCCCCAGGCCTGCCGCCTTCACTGCTCTCTCCCCCTCGGCACGTCGCCTGCGACCGCTTGGTCCCTGGCGTCTGTCGGGGGTCTCCTTCCGCGTCCAGCCGACCCTGCACACCCACATGACCCGTCCTACCGCCCTGAGCCTTGCCTTGTGGCTGGCGCTGCCCATGGCCGCGGCCCACGCGGCTGCCCCTGCCACCCCCGATGCCGGTGCCGACGCGCGCGACTTCGACCGCGTGCAGGTCACCGCTACCCGCACCGAACGTGCGCTCAGCGACGTGGCCGCCACCGTTGATGTGATCGACCGCGAGCAGCTGGATGACCACCTTGTGCGCAGCATCAAGGACCTGGTCCGCTACGAGCCGGGCATCTCGGTGACCAGCAGCCCGGCCCGCTTCGGCCTGGGCGGGTTCCGCATCCGCGGGCTGGATGGCAACCGCGTACTGATCCAGACCGACGGCATCGCCATGCCCAAGGCCTTCAGCATCGGCAGCTTCTCCGACGCCAACCGCAACTTCACCGACCTGGAAACGCTCAAGCGGGTCGAGATCGTGCGCGGCCCGGCCAGCGCGCTGTATGGCTCCGATGCACTGGGCGGAGTGGTGGCCTTCGTCACCAAGGACCCGGCCGATTACCTCAAGGACGGTAAAAACAGCTACGTCGGCCTGAAATTCGGCTATGACGGCGAATGGAACGGCCTGCTGGGCAGCGCCACCACCGCCTTTGGCGGCGACCATTGGAGCGGCATGGTGAACGTCAACCATCGCCAGGGCCAGGAAACCGAAAGCATGGGCGATGTGCGCAGCAGCGACCGCACCCGCACCGCCGCCAACCCGCAGGACCGCGATGGCCGCAGCGTGCTCGGCAAGCTGGTCTATGCGCCGAGCGAAGACCAGCGCTTCCGGCTGACGGTGGAAGGCAACGAAGACAGCGTGGACACCGACGTGCTGTCGGCCATCGACCACGCCACCACCACCGGCATGCAGGCGCGCGACCACCAGACCCGCGCGCGGGTGTCGTTCGCGCACGAGATGGACAACCTGGCCGCCGGCTTCGCCGACAGCCTGTCCTGGCAGCTGTACCGCCAGGACAGCGAAACCACCCAGCGTACCGATGAGCAGCGTGCCAACCGCAGCACGCGCCACCGTGAATTCAACTTCGACCAGCGCGTGTACGGTCTGCAGGCGGTCTTCCACAAGGCGCTGCAGACCGGCGCGGTAGAGCACGCGCTGACCTATGGTTTCGATGGCACCTGGACCGAAACGCGGCAGAAGCGCGACGGCTACCAGGTCCTGGCCAACGGCCAGACCAGCACCACGATCCTGCCCGATGCGTTCCCCGTGCGCGATTTCCCCATCAGCAGAACCACCGAACTCGGCCTGTACGTGCAGGACGAAATGCGCTTTGCCGATGGCCGCTTCTCGCTGGTGCCGGGCGTGCGCGTGGACCACTACGAACTGCGCCCGGACGTGGACCCGATCTTCGCCGCCGACAACCCGGGCATGCCGGTATCGGACCTGACCAAGACCAGCGTGTCGCCGAAGCTGGGCATGGTGTGGCGCTTCGCCGATGACTGGTCGCTGTTCGCCGGCTACTCGCACGGCTTCCGCTCGCCGCCGTACAAAGACGTCAACCTGGGCTTCACCAACGTGATGTTCGGTTACACCGCCATTCCCAACCCCGACCTCAAGCCTGAAACCAGTGATGGCCTGGAACTGGGCCTGCGCTATGTCAGCAAGGCCGCGTACGTCAGCCTGAGCGGCTACTACAACGACTACAAGGACTTCATCGAGTCGCAGCGCCAGGTCGGCATCAACCCGCAGGGGCTGATCGTGTTCCAGTCGCAGAACATCGCCGACGCGGAAATCTACGGTGCTGAACTGAAGGCCGGGGTCGAGTTCGGCGAACTCAGCACCGCGCTGGCCGGCTGGTCGTTGAACGGCGCGGTAGCGTGGTCGCGCGGGGAGGACAAGACCGAAGACGTGCCGCTGGACTCGATCGATCCGCTGCGCGGCACGCTCGGCGTCGCCTTCGACCGAGATGCGTGGGGCGTGGAGCTGCTGGGCACGTTCGCCAGGCGCAAGGACCGCATGGCCAGCGCTACCGCGTTCCGCCCGGCCGGCTATGGGGTGCTGGACCTGGTGGCGCACTGGGACTTCGCCCCCGGCGCCAGGATCAATGTCGGCGTGTTCAACCTCGGCGACCGCACCTACATCGATTACTCCGCGATCACCTCCGCGCTGGCCTCCAGCAGCACGGTGATCGACCGTTACACCAACCCTGGCCGGAACGTCTCGGCCAGCCTTGCCGTGAGCTGGTAGCCATCATGAGCCGAGCCCTTTCCGCACTGCGAACCCCAGACCGGTACCTGCGCCCTGGCCAGCTGCCATCCCCGGAACAGCTGGCGGCACTGGGCACGGTGCTGTGTCTGTACCGCCCCGAAAGCAGCGAGCTGGGCGGGTGGAAACATGCCGTTTCGGCCCATGCCTGCCAGGGCATGGACAGCGAAGGCATCCGCGAGAGCCTGTGTTTCTCCGATGCGCGCGGACGCTGTTGCTGGCGGCTGTACCTGCTGCCGGACAGCGATTTCCTGGCCTGGGACCGCCTGGTATCGGCGTTCCCGGCGCGCCCGGAGCCGGCCAATGAGGGCGGCGTGGCCGAGCGCCTGTGGCGCCGGCTGGCCACGCGCCTGGGCGGCGAGCCCTGGCGCATGTGCGCGCTGCGCCTGCACGCGCGCAACGGCCAGGCACTGGCCGCCAGCGTCGCCTCCCTTTCCGCGCCGGGCGCCACCGCCGCGCGCCGGATCGCGCGGGTCGAGGGTGCCGACGGCGAACTGTGGGTCGACGACGCCAACGTGGCCCCGCTCTTCCACCTTTCCTCCTGAAGGCAGCACCATCGATGAACCTGAACCCCGTAGCGACACGCCATGCGTGTCCCACGCAAGCGCCAGGCACCACGCAGGACACGCATGGCGTGTCGCTACGCGCCTGCGCAGGCGTTGCGTGTGCGCTGCTTGCCGCCAGCGGCATCGCCCACGCCCAGCCCTCCCACCTGCAACGCGACCACGCCAGCATCCTGGCCATGAAGGGCGAGTACATCGTCGATTTCGCCTTCGATGAAACCGTGCTGCTCCAGCCCGGTTATGAGCGCGCACCGGCCGTGCGCAGCGGCGGCAACGAAGTGGTGATCGTGGTCGAGGACAGCCCGAAGCGGATCGTGCTCCAGCACCTGCTGGTGGACGGCAAGAGCGGCCACGTGACCAAGCATTGGCGGCAGGACTGGGTGTACGAGGCGCCGAACCGGTTCGAGTTCAGCGCCGACCAGACCTGGCAGGTGCGTGCGATCGATCCGGCGGTGAACGCCGGCGCGTGGACCCAGTGCGTGTATGAAGTCAGCGATGCCCCGCGCTACTGCGGCACCGGCCGGTGGGACTACCGCAACGGCGTGGCCACCTGGACCAGCGACCTCAGCTGGCGGCCACTGCCGCGCCGCGAATACACCCGCCGCAGCGATTACAACGCGCTGGCGGTAATCAACCGGCACACGCTCACCTCCAACGGCTGGACCCACGAACAGTTCAACACCAAGATCCTGCGCGGCGCCGGCGGCAGCCAGCAGGAGATCGCGCGTGAGTTCGGCTTCAACGATTACAACCGCACCACCGAGGTCGATTTCAAACCGGCCTACGACTACTGGGCCGCAACGGCGGACTACTGGGCCAAGGTGCGCGCACGCTGGGACGGTTTCCTCGGCCAGGCGCCGGGCGTACACCTGAAGACCAAGCTGGATGGCATGGCGATGATCATTCCGCTGTTCACCCAGGCGCAGGACCTGCAGGACGGCAAGCAGGTCAAGGACGCGCAGATCGACGCGGTGTTCAGGCAGTGGGTGGAAAAAGCGCCCGAATGACGCTCACTCTTTGAACATCAGGAACGCGGCCACCACGATCAACCCGAACGCGGCGTAATGGTTCCACTTCAACGGCTGGTCCAGGTAGAACGCGGAGAACACCGCGAACACCACCAGCGTGATCACTTCCTGCATGCCCTTCAGCTGAGGGGCCGAGTACACCGCGCTGCCCAGCCGGTTGCCGGGCACCTGCAGGCAGTACTCGAAGAAGGCGATGCCCCAGCTGACCAGGATCACCATCATCAGTGGCGCGCTCTTGTACTTGAGGTGGCCGTACCAGGCGAAGGTCATGAAGATGTTGCTGCCCAGCAGCAGCAACACGGGGTAGAGGTAAGCGGTGAACGACGTGCCGGGCATCGCGGGCATTCTCAGGGGCAGGGGCGGGCAGCATACCTAGGGCCGACCCCTGCCGGTGTCATCAATCGCGTTCATGCCTCGCGAAGGGCCAGCGCCGGCGGGGTGTGCAGGATCCGCCGCGTGCCCCACCAGCCGGCCAGCATGCTCAGCGCCACGCCCAGTGCGCCGCCGACCAGCGGCGGGCCCCACGGCGGGCTGAGCTGCAGTTCGAATACCTGGCGGGCCACGACGCTGCCCAGCAGTGCCGCCGTGCCCACCGCCAGCAGCGAAGACAACAGCCCCAGCGCGCCGAATTCCACCAGCACCGCGCCGCGCAGCTGGGTGCGGGTGGCGCCCAGCGTGCGCAGCACCGCGCTGTCGTAACGGCGTTCACCGGCGGTGGCCTGCAACGCGGCCAGCAATACCAGCACTCCGGCCAGCAGGCTGAAGCCCATCACCAGCTGCACGGCCTGGCTGACCCGGTCCACCACCTCGCGCACCCGTTGCAGGATGCTGTCGATATCCAGCAGTGAGATGTTCGGGTACTGGCGGGTCAGCCCGGCCAGGGCCGGGGCCTGTTCGCGCGGCAGGTGGAAGGCGGTGATCAGGTTGTACGGCGCATCGCCCACCGCCCCTTCATTGAGCAGCAGGAAGAAATTGACCCGGAACGAGTCCCAGTCGGCCTTGCGGATGCTGGTCACGGTGAAGCGCCGTTCCTGCTCGCCCATCTGCAGGGTGACCGTGTCGCCCAGCTTCATCCCGTAGCGTTCAGCCCAGCCCTGTTCGATCGAAGCTTCGGCAGCGGTGCTGCCTGCGGCCCAATACCGGCCGCTCAACAGGGTATTGGCCGGCGGGAAATCATGCCGCCAGGAGAAGTTGACCGGGCGGTTGGCATCGTCATCGTCGTTGCTGTTGTCCTCGCGTTCCTGACGCTGCGGTGGCCTGTCGTTGACGGCCAGCAGCCGGCCGGTGCTGAACGGCTCGATCCCGGGCGAATCCACGCCCAGGCCATCCAGCGCGGCCAGCACCGCCTGGCGCTGTTCGGGCTGGATGTTCATCAGGAAATAGTTCGGGGTATCGCTGGGCAGGCGGTCGCGCCACTGCGCCAACAGCCCCGGGCCGATCACCGACAGCAGCAACAGGGCGCACAGCGACAGCGAGAGTCCCACCAGCTGCATCACCGCCAGCCCGCGGCGGCGGGTCAGGGCGGCGAGGCCCAGCTTCCAGCGCCCGCGCAGGCGCGGCTGCAGCCCGCGCAGCAGCCACAGCAGGGTGGCCCCGGCCGCACCTGCCAGCAGCGCCAGCGCCGCCAGCCCGCCCAGCACCCAGGCGGCCAGCCGCACATCGCCGGTGGCCTGCACGGTGAGCGCCACGGTGGCCGCCAGCGCGGCGGCATACACCAGCAGGGAACTGGGCGGCAGGCTGGCGAAGCTGCGGTTGAGCACGCGCATCGGCGGCACCTTGCGCAGCCGCAACAGCGGCGGCAGGCCGAAACCCAGCAGCAGCACCAGCCCGATCCCCGCCCCACTCAGCGCCGGCGTGGCCTGCGGCAACGGCAGCCGGCCCGGAATCAACCCGCCCAGCGCCTGCACCAGCCCGGCCTGCGCGGCCATGCCCAGCCCGATCCCGACCAGGCAGGCCGGGATGGCCAGCAGCACCAGCTGCAGCGCCATGGCGGTGAGGATGTCGCGATTGCGCGCGCCCAGGCAGCGCAGCACCGCCACCTGGTCGATCCGGCGCAGCGCGAAGCGGTTGGCGGCCAGCGCGGTGGCCACGCCCGCCAGCAGCACCGCCAGCAGCGCGGCCAGCGACAGGAAGCGGCCGGCCAGGTCGAACGCGCCGCGCACGCCACGCTGGGCATCGGCAATGCCGACGATGCGCAGGCCCTTGGCGCGCGGCTGCAGCCAGCCGCGGAAATCGGCAATGGCCCCGGCGCTGCCGGCAAACATCATCCGGTACGAGGCGCGGCTGCCCGGGCCGAGCAGGCCGGCACGGTCGACGTCGATGCGGTTGACCAGCAGCGGCGGCGACAGCTGCATCAACTCGCCGGAGGTATCCGGCTCGGCCTGCAGCACGCGGGTCACGGTGAGCGTGCCGGCGCCGAATTCGAGGGCGTCGCCCACCTTCAGCCCCAGCGCCTGCATCAGGCGCGGGTCGGCATAGGCCTCGCCTGCCGCCGGGGTGCCGGCCACTTCGCCGACGCCGCCCGGGGCGCGGCTGACCCGCAGTTCGCCGCGCAGCGGATAACCGTCGCTGACCGCCTTGATGTTGGCCATCTGGCTTTCATCGCCATGGAACAGCACGCTGGGGAAGCTGACCATGCGGGTGCTGGCCAGCCCACGCGCGCGCGCCTCGTCGGCGAAGGCCTGTGGCACGTCTTCGCGGCCGCCCAGGCCGAGGTCGCCACCGAGCATTTCCGCCGCGCTGCTGGTCAGCGCCAACGTGACCCGGTTGACCAGCGTGCCCACCGCCGTCATCACCGCCACGCCCAGCACCAGCGCGGCGAACACGGTCAGCAGGTCGCCGGCGAGGAATTCCCGGCGCAGCGCACGCCCGGCATGGCGTAGTACGTTCATGCGGTGATTCCGGCGGCATCGACCAGGCGGCCGCCGTCGAGCCGGTAGATGCGCTCGCAGCGCTGGGCCAGGCGCAGGTCATGGGTCACCAGCACCAGCGTGGTATCGCTGGTGGCGTTGAGCGCGAACAGCAGGTCGCTGATCTGCTGCCCGGTGGCCTGGTCCAGGCTGCCGGTGGGCTCATCGGCAAACAGGATGCGCGGCCGTGCCACGAACGCACGCGCCAGCGCCACGCGCTGCTGCTCGCCGCCGGACAGTTGGCGCGGGTAATGGCGGGCGCGGTGGGTCAGCCCGACCTGCGCCAGCACCTCGCGCACCCGCGCCGCATCCTCGCGCCCGGCCAGTTCCAGCGGCAACGCGATGTTTTCTTCAGCGGTCAGCGCCGGCAGCAGGTGGAAGCTCTGGAACACGAAGCCGACCTCGCGCGCGCGCAGCTGCGCACGGGCTTCCTCATCCAGCGCGCCGAGCGTGGCCCCGGCCAGGGCGATGTCGCCGCGGCTGGGCAGGTCGAGTCCGGCCAGCAGCCCGAGCAGGGTGGTCTTGCCCGAACCGGACGCGCCGACGATGGCGACGCTCTCGCCTTCATGGACGGTCATGTCAATGTTGTCCAGTATGTGGACTTCACCCTCCGGGCCACGTGCGGACTTGCCCACGTTGTGGGCGGCGATGGCGACGGGCGCGCTGCGGGGGGACAGGCTGTCGATGAGGATTCTCCAATGTACCGAGCAAAATGGGCGGGCCGGGCGGCCCAGGTGTTCTTGCTGCTGGCAGGGTTGCTGCTGCTGCCTGCGCTGGCATGTGCCAAAGGTGCCAATACCCGGCACGCGGTGCTGGTGGTCGGCGACAGCCTCAGTGCCGCCCACAATATCCCGGCCGCATCGGGCTGGGTGAACCTGCTTCAGCAGCGGGTTAGCCAGCAGATCACGCCGCCGCCGACGATCATCAATGCCAGCATCAGCGGCGAAACCACGGCCGGCGCACTGAGCCGGCTGCCGGCGCTGCTGGAGAAGCATCGGCCGTCGGTCGTGGTGATCGAACTGGGCGGCAATGACGCGCTGCGCGGGCTGAGCCCGGCGCAGCTGCGCGGCAACCTGGAAAAGATGATCGTGGCCAGCCAGAAGGCCGGCGCCAAAGTGCTGCTGCTGGGCATCGATGTCCCGCCCAACTACGGCCCGGCCTATCGCGACCGCCTGCGCCAGGTGTATGCGGGCCTGGCCAGCCAGTACAAGGTGGCGCTGCTGCCGTTCCTGCTGGAGGGCGTGGCCCTGCAGCCCGGGCTGATGCAGGGCGACGGACTGCACCCCACCGCCAAGGCCCAGCCGAAGGTGCTGGACAACGTCTGGCCGCTGCTCAAACCCCTGTTGAACGCCCCGCCGAACTGATCCGTGAGCGGCTTCACATCGCCTCCACCGACGATCCGGCATGTTTCACAAAGCTGAAGAAAGAGGGACTCCCATGCGTCAGACAAAGGAAACCTCCGGCCTGGTGCTGGTGGTCGAAGACAACCGCAATATCTCCGAGATGATCGGGGAATACCTGGAAGGCCGCGGGTTCGAAGTGGACTACGCCCAGGACGGGCTGGACGGTTATCGTCTGGCGGCTGAAAACAGTTACGACGTGGTGGTGCTGGACCTGATGCTGCCGCGTCTGGACGGCATCGAAGTCTGCCGCCGGCTGCGCAACGATGCGCGCAAGTCGACGCCGGTGCTGATGTTGACCGCGCGCGATACGCTCGACGACAAGCTCACCGGCCTGGGCTTCGGCGCCGACGATTACCTGACCAAGCCGTTTGCGATCCAGGAGCTGGAAGCCCGCCTGCGCGCGCTGATCCGGCGCGAACGCCGCCAGGTGGGATCGGAAGTGCTCAAGGTCGCCGACCTGGTGCTGGACCCGGTCAGCATGCGCGCCACGCGTGCGGGCACCGAGCTGCAGCTGTCGCCCATCGGCCTGCGCCTGCTCACCATCCTGATGCGCGAATCGCCGCGCGTGGTGACCCGCCAGGAAATCGAGCGCGAGATCTGGGGCAACGGGCTGCCGGATTCGGACACGCTGCGCAGCCATCTGTACAACCTGCGCAAGATCATCGACAAGCCGTTCGACCGTCCGCTGCTGCACACCGTGCAGAGCGCCGGCTACCGTATTGCCGATATCGCCCAGCCGATGAGCTGATGCGCCACAGCGCAGGGCGCACGATGGTGGGGGCTTGCGGCCCCGATGTACACGATGCCCCGGCACTTGCCGGGGCATCGCCGTTGCTTGCACGATGGAATAACGGCGCGCTTTCCTATAATCGCGGCGACTCGACCTGGACTTCGTAATGCCGCACGGTCTGCCGCGCAAGATCCGCATTGTCTTCATCCTGCAGGCCGTACTGGCCAGCCTGGGCATCCTGCTGGGCGCGTGGCTGGTCTCGCTGGTGATCAAGCACAGCCTGGTCAGCAGCGCGCTGCAGGAAGAAGCGACATATTTCTGGGACCTGCACGCGGCCTCGCCCGCGCAGCCGCCGCCGAACACGCGCAACATCCGCGGTTACCTGCTGGAGGCCGGGCAATCGACGCTGAGCCTGCCGCCCAACCTGCGCACGCTGGCGCCGGGCTTCCACGAGTTGAAGGCCGACGACCAGCTGGTGCTGGTCGATGCGCGCCCGGAAGGGCAGCTGTACCTGGTGTTCCTGCGTTCGCGCGCGGAGATGCTGGCGTTCTGGTTCGGCATCGTGCCGGTGCTGTTGACGCTGCTGGCGGTGTATGGCGCGTCGTGGATCACCTACCGGGCGTCGAAGCGACTGGTCTCGCCGGTGAACTGGCTGGCGCGACGGGTGTCGCGCTGGAACCCCGGCCATCCGGAGGCGTCGGACCTGGCACCGGACAAGCTGCCGGCGGACATGCAGGGCGAAACGCGGCAGCTGGCGGCGGCCCTGCATTCGCTGGCCACGCGGGTTACCGCGCACGTGGCACGCGAACGCAACTTCACCCGCGATGCGAGCCATGAACTGCGCACGCCGCTGACCGTGATCCGGGTGGCCAGCGACATGGCGCTGGGCGACCAGGACATGACGCCGCGGCTGCGCCGCGGCCTGCACCGCATCCAGCGGGCGGGGCGCGATATGGAGGCGGTGATCGATGCGTTCCTGATCCTGGCACGCGAGGCGGACGTGGAGCCGCAGATCGAACTGTTCGACGTCAACGAGATCGTGCGCTACGAAGTGGACAACGCGCGCGAGCTGATCGCGGGCCGGCCGGTGGAGATCCACCTGCACAGCGAGGCACCGGTGCACCTGCACGCGCCACCGCGGGTACTGCAGGTGGTGGTCAGCAACCTGCTGCGCAACGCGTGCAGCTACACCGACGAAGGCCGTATCGACGTGGACGTGCTGGACGACCGGGTGGTGGTGCGCGACACCGGCATCGGCATGTCGGCCGAAGCGCTGTCGCGCGCGTTCGAGCCGTTCTACCGCGCCGAACCCAGCCGCCCGCAGGGTACCGGCCTGGGCCTGTCGATCGTGCGCCGCCTGTGCGACCGCTTCGGCTGGAAGATCGCCCTGACCAGCGAACCCGGGGTCGGCACCCAGGCCACGATCATCTATCGCTGACGCGTAAAAGCGCAGAGCAACGGCGTTTCCATTGCCCGCGTGCAGGTGAGCGGCGGGGGTGGGCCCGCGGGGGGCGCCGTGAACCCATCCTTGGGGGCTTGGTCGCCGCATCCATGCGGCTCACACCCCCGCAAACCCACCCCCGCCACTCCCCTCGATGGTGTGCGAGCGCGGTAGGGTCGGTTCCCAAACGACTGCCGACTCTGCTGATCGGCCCTTTAACGCATGACCTCAAAACAACGTGCGCTGTTACCGCTTTACCGTTGCACCACACTGCACCTTGCTTGCCAATGCCTTCCGCCAGATCGCATACCCCTCCGGCTTCATATGCAGCATGTCTTCGCGGAACAACGCGGCACGCGGCTGCCCACCCTTGCCCAGCATCGGGGTGTAGATGTCGGTGTAACCGGTGTTGGGCACCTTCGCCAGCGCCTGCTGGATCAATCCATTGGCTTCCTGCACCGCCGGCAGCAGCTGCGCGCGCGACGGGCTGGGCTTGATCGAGATGACCTCCACGGTGGTCTTCGGCAGGTCGCGGTGCACGCGCTGCACGAACGCCACCACGTCGTCGCGGACCTGGGCCGGCGTGCGGCCGCTGTTGAGGTCGTTGTCGCCGGCGTAGAAGAACACTTTGCAGGGCGCGTACGGAATCACGATCTGGTCGGCGTACCAGGTGCTGTCGCGCACTTCGGAGCCGCCGAAGCCGCGGTTGAAGACCTTCTGGCCGGGGAAGTCGGCCGCCAGGCTGTCCCACATCCGGATCGAGGAACTGCCGATGAACTCGATGCCGCCGTGTGGGGGCGGACTGGCGGCGTCGGCCTCGGCGAAGGCGGCCATGTCGCCGGCCCAGGCCACGTTGGAGACCTGTTCGGGGACCTGCGGCGGGGCCGGCACCGGGGCGGGCTTGAGGGCCAGGGCGGGCAGGCTGGCGGTCAGCGCCAGGGCGAGCAGCAGGGGGCGGGCGAAACGCTGGGACATGAACGACTCCTTTGATGCGTGGGGTCATTCTAGGCCGGGTGGGCCGGCCAACGCCCGGCACGGCCGGGTGGCGCCGCCACCCTTGTGGCAAAATGGCGGATTGTCCACCGCTTCGCGCGCTGCCCATGATCCCTTGTCGTGCCCCGCACCTGCCGTCCAGCCTTGTTTCCCGCCGTGGGGTGTCCCTGCGTGGCTGATGAAACCGGGCACATGCCGCGCGGCCCCAGGCGCATCTTCAAGGCGGCGGTGTGGTCCTGGCAGGGCCTGCGGGCGGCCTGGCTGCACGAGTCGTCGTTCCGGCTGGAGGTCTACCTGCTGGTGGTGCTGGCACCGCTGGCGCTGTGGCTGGGGCAGACCCCGGTCGAGCGCGCGCTGATGATCGGTTCGATGCTGCTGGTACTGGCCATGGAGCTGGCCAATTCGGCGATTGAAGCGGTGATCGAGCGTTACGGCGCCGAATTCCATGAGCTGGCCGGCCGCGCCAAGGACATGGGCTCGGCGGCGGTGTTCGTGCTGATGATGAATGTTCTGCTGTGCTGGGGCCTGGTCCTGGCGCCGCGCGTGCTCTGACGCGCCCCCCCGTTCTTCCCCTTAGTAAGGATCCAGGTCCATGTTGCTTGAACTGCTGTCCGACCCGAACGTCTGGTTAACCCTGCTGACCCTGAGCGCGCTGGAAATCGTGCTCGGCATCGACAACCTGGTGTTCATCTCCATCGCCGTGAGCAAGCTGCCGGAAGCGCGCCGTCCGTTCGCGCGCAAGCTGGGCATCGCGGTGGCGTGCATCACCCGCATCCTGCTGCTGGTGTCGCTGGCCTACCTGGCGCACATGCAGGCCAATCTGTTCACCGTGGCCGGGATGGGCATCTCCATCCGCGACCTGGTGCTGATCCTGGGCGGCCTGTTCCTGATCATCAAGGGCGGCATGGAAATCCGCGAGCTGATCACCGGCGGCGAAGACGAAGATCCCACCACCACCAAGGCCTCGGCCGTGTTCGGCATGGTGATCGCGCAGATCGCCATCATCGACATCGTGTTCTCGCTGGATTCGGTGATCACCGCGGTCGGCATCGCCGACCACGTGCCGGTGATGGTCGCGGCGATCCTGCTGTCGGTGGCGGTCATGCTGCTGGCGGCCAACCCGCTGGGCCGCTTCATCGACGCCAACCCGACCGTGAAGATGCTGGCCCTGGCCTTCATCCTGCTGATCGGTGCGGTGCTGATCCTGGACGGCCTGGACGTGCACGTGCCCAAGCCCTACATCTATGCCGCCATGGGCTTCTCGGTGCTGGTGGAGTGGCTGAACCTGCTGATGCGCCGCCGCGCCGTGGCCCACCACGTGCCGGGCGCCGGCAATTGGTGAAACCGTCCTGCGGATCCACCAGCAATGGGTGCGCGGACCCACCCGGCAGGTGACGACCGTTGGTCGTCACCCCCGGACACCCTAACGGGGAATTAACCCCTATTCATGCCATTCTCCGGCCGCGTCCACCCCGATCCGGAGCCGGCCATGCGTATTTCTCCCCGACTGATCCTGCTGGCCCTGCTGGCCAGCCTGTTGTCAGGTTGTGGCTACAACTCGATCCAGCAGAAGGATGAGCAGGTCAAGGCCGGCTGGGCCGAGGTGCTCAACCAGTACAAGCGCCGCGCCGATCTGATTCCCAACTTGGTGCAGACCGTGGAAGGCTATGCCAACCAGGAGCGCCAGGTGCTCACTGACGTGACCAATGCCCGCGCGCGGGTGGGCCAGGTCAACGTGAATGCCGACGACGCCGAGTCGCTCAAGCAGTTCCAGCAGGCGCAGGGCGAGCTCAGTGGCGCGCTGTCGCGGCTGCTGGTGGTGACCGAGAACTACCCGAACCTGAAATCCGACCAGGGCTTCCGTGATCTGCAGGCGCAGCTGGAAGGCACCGAGAACCGGATCACCGTGGCGCGCGGCCGCTACATCCAGCAGGTGCAGGACTACAACACCTACGTCCGCTCGTTCCCGCAGCTGATCACCGCCAAGCTGTTCGGCTACAAGGAAAAGCCGAACTTCACGGTGGAAAACGAAGCGCAGATCTCGCAGCCGCCGGCGGTGAAGTTCGGTGCGCAGCCCGCGGCCCCGGCGCCCGCGCCGCCGCCGCAGCAGGCTCCGGCACCGGCCCAGTAAACCGGTGAACATCCCGCTGCTGCTGCTGCGCGCGTGGTTGCTGCTGTGCCTGTGCCTGTGTCTGTGCCTGGCCGTGCCGGCTTGGGCGCAGGCCGACGCGGCGATTCCGCCGATGACCTCGCCGGTGGTGGACACCACCGGCACCCTGGATGCCGCGCAGAAACAGGCGCTGGAGGCCCAGGCGCTTGCGTTGCAGCAGCGCAAGGGCAGCCAGCTGCAGATCCTGATGGTGCCCAGCACCCAGCCGGAAACCATCGAGCAGTACACCCAGCGGGTGTTCGAGCAGTGGAAGATCGGCCGCAGCGGCGTGGACGATGGCGTGCTGCTGGTGGTGGCGAAGGATGACCGCCGGGTGCGGATCGAGCCCGGCTACGGGCTGGAAGGCGCCATTCCCGATGCCATCGCCAACCGGGTGATCCAGGAATACCTGGCCCCGCGCTTCCGCAGCGGCGATTACGCCGGCGGGCTGGTCGACGGCAGCGCTGCATTGGTGAAGCTGATCGACGGTGAGGAGCTGCCGGCGCCGGTGAGTGCCCACCGTGAACCGCGTGGCAGTGGCGGCGATGGCTTCACGCTGGCGCTGGTGATCGGCTTCTTCGTGGGCACCTTCGCCCGCGCCCTGCTGGGCTGGCTGCCGCGCCCGGTGCGCGCGCTGCTGGGCGGTGGCGGCGCAGCGGTGGCCGCCTTCCTGTTCACTTCGCTGTGGCTGGCCAGTGGCCTGGCCGGGCTGATCGGCCTGTTCGTGGGCTTCTCCTCCGGCCGGGTCGGCCGCTTCGCCCGCAACAGCGGCTGGGGCGGCGGTGGCTTTGGCGGCGGCGGAGGCTGGGGTGGTGGAGGCGGCGGCTTCGGCGGTGGCGGTGGCGGCTGGGGCGGTGGGGGTGGACGATCCGGAGGCGGTGGCGCCTCGGGAGGATGGTGATGCGCATCTGGCGGCATCTGTTCGCACCTTCGCTGCAGCGGACCTTCCCGCCGGACGCGCTGCAGGCCATCACGGACGCCATTGCCGGCGGCGAGCGCCGCCACGGCGGCCAGGTCATGTTCGCGGTGGAAGCGGATCTGCCCATGACCGCGCTGTGGCAGGGGGTTACGCCGCGGCAGCGGGCCGAGCATGCCTTTGCCCAGCTGCGCACCTGGGATACCGAGAACAACAACGGCGTGCTGGTCTACCTGCTGCTGGCCGACCACGCCATCGAGCTGGTGGCCGACCGCGGCCTGCGCGGCAGGGTGGGCGAAGCGCAGTGGCAGGCGGTGTGTGCGCACATGCAGCAGCAGTTGCGCGAGGGCGCCCTGCAGGACGCGGTGCTGCTGGCCATTGCCGAGGTATCGGACATACTGGCGGGGCACTATCCGCCCGGCAGCGGGTCCAAGGATGACGCCCTGCCCAATACCCCGCAGTTCCTTGGTTGAGGTACGGCGGCGCTGGCCCGAGAATAGCCGCTTACCTGCAAGGCATTGCCCATGATCTATCTCCACGACATCGACCCCATCGCCATCTCGCTTGGGCCGGTCAAGGTGCACTGGTACGGCATCATGTACCTGCTCGGCTTCACCGCGGCCTGGTGGCTGGGGCGGCGGCGCATCGCGGCGGGGCGCCTGCCGGGCGTGGATGCCAACGGCTTCTCCGACCTGCTGTTCTACGCCATGCTCGGCGTGGTGGTGGGGGGCCGCGTGGGGTACATGCTGTTCTACGCGCTGGGCGATTTCCTGCACAACCCGCTGCTGCTGTTCAAGGTGTGGGATGGCGGCATGAGCTTCCACGGCGGCCTGCTGGGCGTGCTGTTCGCCTCGTGGTACTGGTCGCGCAAGCACCGCCTGCACCTGGGCGACACCATCGACTTCATGGCGCCGCTGGTACCGCTGGGCCTGGGCTTCGGCCGCATCGGCAACTTCATCGGCGCCGAGCTGTGGGGCAAGTACACCGACGGCACCTGGGGCGTGGTGTTTCCCTCCGGCCTGCCGTCGCCGCTGAACCAGCTGGACATGCCGGCGCTGCGCGAGCAGTTCGCCACCGGCGCACTCAATCAGTTCGCCCGTCACCCCTCGCAGTTGTACGAAGCGCTGCTGGAAGGGCTGGTGATGTTCGTGGTGCTGTGGGCGGTGTCGGCCACGCCGCGCCACCGTTATCTGGTCTCGGGCCTGTTCGCGCTGATGTATGGCGTGTTCCGCTTCGCGGTGGAATTCGTGCGCATGCCCGACAACGGCGTGTACCTGGCCTTTGACTGGTTCACCCGCGGCCAGCTGCTGAGCCTGCCGCTGGTGGTGCTGGGCCTGGTGCTGCTGGCCCTGTCGCGCCGCGCGCCGGTGCTGCAGCCGGTGCTGCCGGTCACCCCCGCCACGGCTGGGAGCAAGGCATGAAAGCCTACCTGGACCTGCTCGAGCATGTGCTCGAACACGGCACGGAAAAATCGGACCGCACCGGCACCGGCACGCGCAGCGTGTTCGGCTGGCAGATGCGCTTCAACCTCAACGACGGTTTCCCGTTGGTCACCACCAAGAAACTGCACCTGCGCTCGATCATCCACGAGCTGCTGTGGTTCCTGAAGGGCGACACCAACATCGGCTACCTGAAGGACAACCAGGTGCGCATCTGGGACGAGTGGGCCGACGAGAACGGCGACCTCGGCCCGGTCTACGGCAAGCAGTGGCGCAGCTGGGCCACCGCCGACGGCGGCAGCATCGACCAGATGCAGTGGCTGGTGGACGAGATCAAACGCAACCCGGATTCGCGCCGGCTGGTGGTGAGCGCCTGGAACGTGGGCGAGCTCTCGCAGATGGCGCTGATGCCCTGCCACAACCTGTTCCAGTTCTACGTGGTGGACGGCAAGCTGAGCTGCCAGCTGTACCAGCGCAGTGGCGACATCTTCCTGGGCGTACCGTTCAATATCGCCAGCTACGCACTGCTGACCCACATGGTGGCGCAGGCCACCGGGCTGGGCGTGGGCGGTTTCGTGCACACGCTGGGCGACGCGCACCTGTATTCCAATCATTACGAACAGGCCCGCGAGCAGCTCGCGCGCGAACCGCGCGCGCTGCCCACGCTGTGGCTGAATCCGGACGTGACCGATCTGTTCGGCTTCCAGTTCGATGACATCCGCATCGACGGCTACCACCCGCACCCGGCGATCAAGGCGCCGGTGGCGGTATGAGGCGTGCGGGTCCGGTCGCCCTGCTGATGCTGCTGCTGTCGCCGGCACTTGCACAGGCCGCAGCCGATTCCCCTGGCAACCTGGCAGCACAGGTCAATGCGCAGATCGTGCTGCGTCAGGTCAACAACAATGTTGCGATGATGGCGGACGGGTTGGGTGCGGGTTTCCTGCCGGGCGATCTGCCGGCCGCATGCGAACCGGCAACGCGCGCGGCGGTGGCCAGCATGTCGACCGCGCTGGTGCGCTTCATGCAGGAAACATTCAACGACCCTGCCTACCAGCGCGGCTTCGAACAGCTGCTCGGCAGTGCCTGGACGGCGCAGCAGCTGCAGGCCTTCCTGGACCGAAGCGGGGAGGAGGAGCTCGGCGTGCTGAACGCCGAGGTGATGTCGGCCCCCGGCCTGCAGGCGGCACAGGAGGCGCACATGGCCCGGCTCACCCAAGCGGCCGACAGCATGATGGACGCCGACCCGGGCCTGCAGAAGGCACTGGCCGAAGTGAACAGCGCGCAGCAGCACTGCGACGCGGCGCGGATGGAACCGGAGGCCGGCACGTGAAGCTGTCTCTTGTTGCGGCACTCGACCACGACCACGGCATCGGCCATGCCAACCAGCTGCCCTGGCAGCTGCCGGACGACCTCAAGCGATTCAAAGCGCTGACGATCGGCAAGCCGATCCTGATGGGCCGCAAGACTGCGCAGTCGCTGGGCCGCGCGCTGCCGGGCCGCCCGAACCTGGTCCTGACCCGCTCGGGCCAGGTACCGTTCGAGGGCATGCAGGCGGTGGCCAGCATCGACGAAGCCCTGCAGTTCGCGGCCGCTGCCGGCGCAGACGAACTGTGCGTGATCGGCGGCGGCGAGATCTACCGCCTCGCCATGGCGCAGGCCACCGACCTGCACCTGACCTGGGTGGATACCCGCGTCCAGGCCGACACCCATTTCCCGCCGGTCGACCCGCAACTGTGGGTTGAAACAGCGCGCGAGCATCATGCTGCTGATGCGCGACATGCATTTGCGTTCGATTTCGTGGATTACGCGCGGAAGGCGTGAAGCCAACAGCAACAGCAACAGCCTTCGCCTGCGAGGGTGTCTGGCTTGGCCGGCGCCGGTGGGTTTGCGGGAGACGCCGCAAGTACGTCCCTGTAGGCTCGTTCGCGCCATCCATGGCGCTCTACGCTCCCGCAAACCCACCGCCGCCAGCCTTCGACAATTGGCAGGTGACCACAGAAAAAGCGAAGCGCGCGATGCAGGTAGGGTCGGTTCCCAAACGACTGCCGTGAACAGATCAACGCGCGGTAACGCACGGAAATGATCGAATCAGCCGTTGATCTCCCCAGGCCACCAACCAACCGTCAATGGGTCGGCGGGGGCGGGGGTACGGGGGCTTTGCGAAACATGGATGTTTCGCAAGAGCCCCCAAGGATGGGTTTACGGCGCCCCCCGTACCCCCGCCACCGCCGGCCCAGCGCAGATACGTTCGCAGGCGAGGGCTTTGGCTTTATGCGGGAGTCGGGCTACCGTCGCCCGCATTCCCAGCCGGCTCACGCGCACGACGCGGCTGCTGCTGTTGATTCTGGCGCTGACCACGCGGCGGCCGGCCGTTGCTGTTGCCGTTGCCCGGATTACCTTCGCCGGCCGGACGCCGTGCCGGCGGACGCGGCGGTGCAACGGGCTTGGGCACATCGCGGCCCGGCACCTGCACCACGCGCAGTTCTTCGGTATCCAGCTGCAGTGCCGTGAGCTTGCCGCCCCACACTGCGCCGGTATCGATCGCATGCACGCCCTGGGTGATCGTCAGGCCCAGCGCCGACCAGTGGCCGCACACGATCTTCAGATCGCGCTCGACCCGGCCCGGTACCTCGAACCAGGGATACAGCCCCTGCTCCTGCGTGCCCGGCGTGCCCTTGTCCTCGATCCCGATCCGCCCGCGCGGCGTGCAGTAGCGCATGCGCGTGAGCAGGTTGATGATCGCCCGCGAACGGTCGTAACCGGCCAGCCCGGGCGACCAGCCCGGCTTGTCGCCGTACATGTTGCGGAACAGCTTGCGGTAGCCGCTGCCGTGCAGCTGCACCTCCACCTCGCGTGCGTGCTTCTCGGCCAGCTGCGTGGTCCACTTCGGGGCCAGGCCCGCGTGCACCATCATCCAGCCGAGCTCACGGTCCACGTGCACCAGCTTCTGCAGGCGCAGCCACTCCAGGAGTATGTCGCGGTCCTCGGCCTGCACGATCCGCAGCAGGTCCGGATTGACCTTGCGCTGCTCTTCCTCGGTGCGCGCACCGACGGCCAGCAACGACAGATCATGGTTGCCCAGCACCACCACGCTCTGATCGCGCAGCGAATGCACCAGCCGCAGCGTTTCCAGCGACTGGCCGCCCCGGTTGACCAGGTCGCCGCAGAACCACAGTTTGTCCACCGCCGGGTCGAAGCGGATCTTCTCCAGCAGACGCTGGGTGACGTCGTAACAGCCCTGCAGGTCGCCGATGGCCCAGACACTCATGCGTGCGCCTCCATCAGTGCAGCGTGCGCGGAATGGTCAACACGAAGGGCGCGATCGGGGCGGCGAACTCGGTGCCATCGTCGGCCACCATGTCGTAATGCCCCTGCATCGTGCCGTGTTCGGTTTCCAGCATGACACCGGAGGTGTAACGGAAGTCTTCACCCGGGCGCAGCCGCGGCTGCTCGCCGATGACCCCATCGCCGTCCACATGCTCCACCCGACCGTTGCCGTCGGTGATCCGCCAGTGGCGGGCCACCAGCCGCGCGGCCACGCGGCCGGCGTTATGGATGCGGATCGTGTAGGCAAACGCAAAACGCCCGTCCTCGGGCGTGGACTGGTCATCGAGGAAGCGCGGGGCGACCTCGACCGAGATCGCATAGTGTGCAGCGTCGTTCATGCAGGCAGTTTAGAGGGAGTTTCAATCTTCCGCGCGCGGCACGTTCGCCAACGCGATGAACTGCGCCACTTCGAGCTGCTCGGCGCGCGCGTCGCTGCGCACCCCGGCCGCTTCGAACTGCTCGGGCGTCACCACCCCATTCAGTGCGTTGCGCAGCGTCTTGCGGCGCTGGCCGAAGGCGGCACGAACCACGTCCGCGAAGCGACGTCGGTCGATGATGCCCACCGTGTCGGGATCGCGCGGCACCAGCCGGACCACGGCCGAATCGACCTTCGGCGGCGGACGGAACGCGCCCGGCGGCACCACGAACAGCGAGGTCACCTTGCACCACGCCTGCAGCATCACGCTGAGCCGGCCGTAGACCTTGCTGCCCGGCGCAGCGGCCATGCGGTCCACCACTTCCTTCTGCAGCATGAAGTGCATGTCGCGGATCGCCGCCGCATGGTCCATCGCGTGGAACAGGATCGGTGACGAGATGTTGTAGGGCAGGTTGCCTACCAGCCGGATCTGGCCGTCGCCGGCCAATTCGGTGAAGTTCACCTGCAGCACGTCGCGGTGGATGATGGTGAGTTCGCCCAGCGGCTCAGCGGCGGCGGTCAACGGCGCGATCAGGTCGCGATCGAATTCGATCACGGTCAGGCGCGGGTGGCGGCGCAGCAACGGCAGGGTGATGGCGCCCTGGCCCGGGCCGATCTCGACCAGGCGGTCGTCGTCTTTCGGGTTGACCGCCAGGACGATCTTGTCGATGTAAGTGCGATCGGCCAGGAAGTGCTGGCCCAGCTGCTTTTTGGCCGGCGCGGTAAACCCGGCGGCCGAGGGGGAATGCGGGGAAGTCATGGCACCAGTGTACGTTGGCGCGCCAGCCGGGCACACCACTGCGTGGCGGCGAGCAGGCTGGACGGGTCGGCGGTGCCGCGCCCGGCCAGGTCCAGCGCGGTGCCGTGGTCAACCGCCACGCGCGGGTAGGGCAGGCCCAGGGTGATGTTCACTGCCTGCTCGAAACCGCTGTACTTGAGCACCGGCAGGCCCTGGTCGTGGTACATCGCCAGCACCGTGTCGAACCCGGCCAGCTTCTGCGGCAGGAAGGCGGTATCGGCCGGCAGCGGGCCGATCAGGTCCATCCCTTCAGCGCGCAGCCGCGCCAGCAGCGGAATCACCAGATCCAGTTCTTCACGGCCCAGGTGCCCATCTTCGCCCGCATGCGGGTTCAGCCCGAGCACGGCGATCCGCGGCGCGGCAATGCCGAATGCCCCACGCAGCGCACCGTGCACGATCCGCAGCGTGCGCGCCAGGCCGTCCGCGGTGATCGCATCGGCCACCGCGCGCAGCGGCAGGTGGGTGGTGGCCAGCGCCACCCGGACGATGTCGTTGGCCAGCATCATCACCACCTCCACCCCGGCTTGGTCGGCCAGCAGTTCGGTGGTGCCGCTGTAGGCGATCCCGCCCTGGTTGATGACCGCCTTGTGCACCGGGCCGGTGACCACCCCGTGCAGGTGGCCGTCCAGGCAGGCCTGGCCGGCCTGCAGCAGGGCGCCGATCACCGCGCCGGCGTTGGCCGGGTCGGCCTGGCCGAAGCGTGAGGGGGTCGCATTGCGGACCTCGCGCAACGGCAGATCGCCCGGCTGGCGGGCGATGGCATCTTCAGGAAGCAGGTTCAACGGCAGCGACAGCGCCGCTGCGGCCGCCCGCAAGGTATCCGGGTCGGCGAAGGCCAGCAGCCGGCAATCGGTGCGCGGCTGCTGGATCAGGCGAAGACAGAGTTCAGGACCGATCCCGGCGGGCTCGCCCGGTACCAGAGCGAGCTGCGGGATCATTGCCAGTGCCTCAGGGCTTGGTCGCGGCCGGGGCCGGAGCAGTGGCCGGGGCCGCTGCCGGGGTGCGCAGGTCCACGTAGGCTTCGCCGCGCAGTTCCTGCAGGTAGCGGTTGTACTCTTCTTCCAGCTTGCGGCGGCCGATCGTCTCGCGGATCTGGGCGCGCTTGTTGTCGGTGCCCGAATCGGTCTGGCGGGTCGCCACGCGCTGCACGATGTGCCAGCCAGCGTCGGTGCGGAACGGCTGGCTGACGCCACCGTCGCTCAGGCCGGTGACCTGCTTGCCGAAGTCCGGGCCGAACGCGTCAGCCGGGAACCAGCCCAGATCGCCGCCCTGGCCCTTGCTGTTGGTGTCCTCGGACGAGGCCTTGGCTTCGGCCTCGAAGTCGGCGCCGCCGGCGATGCGTGCACGGATCGAGTCAATCTTGGCCTTGGCGGTGGCGTTGTCCTGCTGGTCGTTGACCCGGATCAGGATGTGCCGGCCGTGGTATTCGGTGATGGTCTGGCCGGTGGTGGCGGCACTGGCGTCGCGCACTTCCACCAGCTTGAGCAGCTGGAAACCGCTCGGGCCGCGCAGCGGGCCGACAACGTCGCCTGCCTTCATGCCGCTCATCATCTTCGCGAACGCGCCGGGAATCTCATCCAGGGAACGCCAGCCCAGGTCGCCGCCTTCCAGCGCGTTGGGGCTGTCCGAGTACCGGACGGCGGCCGCGTTGAAGTCCAGCTCGCCCTTGTCCAGCAGGCCCTTCACGCCGTCGACCTTCTGCTGGCCGGTGGCGATCTGCTCGGCGGTTGCGCCTTCGGGGAGGGCGATCAGGATGTGGGCCAGGTGGTACTGGGTGCCTGCGGTGGCTTCCTGCTTCAGCGCGGCATCCACTTCACCCTCGCTGACGCTGATGCGGCTCTGGGCGAAACTCTGGCGCAGGCGCTGCACGGTGATTTCATCGCGGACCGAGCTGCGGAAGTCGTTGAAATCCACGCCATCGGCGGCCAGGCGCTGGCGCAGGGCGTCCAGGTTGGAACCGTTCTGCTGGGCAATCGCGTTCAGGGCCTGGTTGAGCTCCTGGTCGCTGACCTTGATGCCACTGCCTTCGGCGCGCGTGACCTGCAGCTTGACCAGCACCAGGCGCTCGAGCACCTGGCGGCTGAGCACGTCATCCGGCGGCAGCTGGCCTTCGCGGCCGGCGTACTGGGCCTTGATGTTCACGATGGCGCGGTCCAGCTCGCTCTGCAGCACGACATCCTCGTCGACGATGGCGGCGATGCGGTCCAGCGACTGGCTCTGCTGGGCCAGCACCTGCAGCGGCGCGGAAACGGTGCTGACCGCGATCAGGGAGGCGAGTAGGACGGGGAAGGTCTTGGTCATGGGATCAGATTGGGATCGTAGTCTTCGCGCGTGGGGGCGCCCGTGTTGGCGGGCGGCACGAGATAGAGGTCGTCTCGGTAGTACCCGAGAATAGCACGGCGCAAAGTGCGGTCCGTGTTCTGGCCGATGGAGCTCAGGCCCTTCAGCACGAACTCGATCTGGAAGGAATTGTTCAGCTCACCTTCGCGGTTGCGCACGTAACGGCGGGCCAGTGCGCGGACCGCCAGGCAGCAGCTGTCCCATTGCACGCCGCCGATGATTTCCAGCGGCGCCTTGTCTTCGATGGAGTAGTAATAGCGCCCCACCAGGCTCCAGGTCTGGTTGATCGGGTACAGGAAGGACAGGTCCACCTGCTCCAGCAGGGTGCGTTCTTCCTTGGTCGCCGTCGCCGGGGCGGCCGTGTTGAGACGGTGGCGGTAGGTCAGGTTGACGATGCCGTCGTTGGACATCAGGTAGCGCGCGCGCACGCTGGCCAGGTCCTCGCGCTTGTACTTGGGATCCCACTGGTAGGTGGCGCCCAGGTTCCAACGGTCGTTGATGGCGTAATTGGTATCGGCGATCCAGGCCGACTTGCCCTGTTCCACCTGCGAGGTGGTGCCCGGCAGGGTCACCCGCGAATCGTCGAAATACAGGATCTGGCCGATGCTGGCGGAGAAGCGCTCGCGGCCGGTTTCCTGGTTGATGAAGCGGGTACTCAGCGCCATGGTCAGCTGGTTGGCGTCGTTCTGGCGGTCCGCACCGGTGTAGCGCGAATCGCGGAACAGCTGGCCCCAGCTGAAGGTGAAGTCGCGCGTATCGAAGATCGGCAGGTCGCTCTGGTCGCGGTAGGGCGTGCGCAGGTAGAACAGGCGCGGCTCCAGCGTGTGCAGGTACGAGGTGCCGCCGATGGTGGTCTCGCGGTCGAAGAACATGCCTGCGTCGAGACTGGCGATCGGCACGCCGCGGTGCGGCGAGGTGTTGCCACGCAGCTGGTCGGGGGTGAGCGTGCTCAGATCGACATTTGCGTCGGTCAATGCCTGCAACCGGGTCTGGTCGGCCAGTCCACGGTCCAGTTCATACCCGGTGTAGCGGTACGCCAGGGTCGGGGTGACATACCAGGACGCGCCGGCGAACGGGAAGGTGACGTAAGGCTTTACATCCAGCCGCGAACCGTTGAAGTACGGGGTGACCACGCCATTGCGGATGTATTCGCCGTCAGCATCCACGACCTTCTGGTCGACGTCGTCATGGGTGAAGTGCACCGCCTCGGCGTACACCCCCACTTCCAGCCACGGCAGCAGCGGCTTGTCCCAGGTGGCGAACAGGCGCGGCTGGCGGGAGTAGGGCAGCGACGCGTCGGTCAGCGTGTAATCGGTGTTCTGCCAGTAGTCGGCCATCAGCCCGGCCGTCCAGTTTTCACCGGTACCGTAGATGCCGACCTGGCTCTGCAGGCTCGAGGTGGTCACCCCCAGCAGCTTGCTGGAGAAGTCCTCGGTGTACCGCTCGTCACTGACCCAGGCGATGTTGGCGCGGGCCTGCCAGTGCGGGTCGATGTTGTGGTAACCCTGGTATTCGACCTGGCCGCGGTCGCGGTCGCGCAGCTTGTCATTGGGCAGGTAGGCGGTCTGGAGTTCGCCACGGCCGCCGTCGTACAGATAGCGGAACTCGTTGTCGAGCATCAGGCCGCGCTTGCTCATGTAGCGCGGGGTCAGGGTGTCGTCGTAGTTCGGCGCCAGGTTGAAGTAGATCGGCTGGGCATAATCGAAGCCGTTGCGGCCGGACATGCCCAGCTGCGGGTAGAGCAGGCCGGTCTGGCGACGGTCGTCGATCGGGAACTTGAAGTACGGCGCCCACAGCACCGGCACGTTGCCGATGCGCAGCACCGCGTTGCGGGCGGTGCCGAAGCCTTCGTCATTGTCCACGTCGATCTGCGGCGCCGACAGTTTCCACACCGGCTGCGAGGGGTCGCAGGTGGTATAGGTCGAGCGGTGCATCTGGCCCACCGAACCCTGCAGGTCGATCGAGTCTGCGCCGCCATGGCCGCGCCGGTCCACCAGCTGGTACTGGATGTCGCTGATCTTGTGCGTGTCCGATTCCTGGTTGCCTTCGGCGCGCTTGGCCGTCATCCGGATCGACGAATCCTGGTAGCGCACATTGCCTTCGGCGATGTAGTTGCCACTTTCGGTGTCGAAGCTCAGGTGGTCGGTGCCCAGGAACTGGTCGCCACGCTTCAGCGCCACGTTGCCCTGGTATTGCGGCACGGTGCTGGTACCGCTAAGCGCGTCGCCTTCGATATCGGTGGGTTGCTGGTCGCGGGTTTCGGCCGCGGCCTTGTCCGCCACAGGGGCGTCCTGGAAGGCGGGCAGGACATCGGTCACCGGGCACAGGCCCCAGTTCACCGGTTTGTCGTCGGCCATGGCCGGCAGGCAGATGGCGATGCTCAGGGGGAGAGGCAGCAGGCGGAGGGCTCGGCGCACGCGGGATTCGGATTCGGACGAAAACGGATCGTAGCTTGCCCCATCCCTTGCATAGGGGCAATGAAGGCTTGCTGCAGCCAAGGGTTCAGGTTCATCTCACAGCAGCGCGCCTACGTGCGCGACGGAGCATTCGGCAAGCGCCTGCAGGTCGTATCCGCCCTCCAGCATGGAGACCATGCGGCCGCCGCCATGGCGACGGGCCAGCCGGCGGAGCTCGGCGGTGATCCAGGCGAAATCCTCGGTTTCCAGCATCAGGTCGGCCTGCGGGTCGCGCAGGTGGGCATCGAAACCGGCCGAGACCAGCAGCAGCTGCGGGCGGAAATCGTCGATGGCCGGCAGCATCTCGTCGGCCCAGGTGTTGCGGAAGCGGAAGCTGCCGCTGCCCGGTGGCAGCAGGATGTTGAGCAGGTTGCCCGCGCCACGGTCGCGGCGCAGGCCCGAGTTGGGGAACAGCCCGGCCTGGTGGGTGCTGTAGTAGGCCACGCGCGGGTCGGCCACGAAGATGTCCTGGGTGCCGTTGCCGTGGTGGACGTCGAAATCGACCACCGCGATCCGCTCCAGCCCATAGCGGTCGCGCGCGTACGCGGCCGCGATGGCGATGTTGTTGAAGAGGCAGAACCCCATCGCCGTGGTCGCGGTGGCGTGGTGGCCGGGCGGGCGCACCGCGCAGAACGCCACCGGATCCCCGCCCAGCATCACGGCATCCACCGCAGCCACGCCGGCGCCGGCGGCATGCAGGGCGGCGCTGGCCGAACCGGGCGAGGTCATCGTGTCCATGTCGATCAGGCGCAGCGGTTCGGTCTGTGGTGCCAGCACCAGGTCGATCAGCGCGCTGTCGTGCACGCGCGCCAGTTCGCCGAACTTGGCCGGCGGCGCCTGGCGCCAGTCCAGCTTGTCGGGGTAGGTGGCACGCAGGGCATCGAGCACGACCTGCAGGCGTTCCGGGCATTCGGGGTGGCCGCGCCCGGGATCGTGTTGCAGACAGGCGGGGTGGGTGAAAACCAGCATGCGGACGGGGTTCCGGGGCGGGGGCGGCTCAGCCGTGGCGGCGGGTATGCTGCCAGAGGACCTCACCGTGGCCGTCGGCGCGGGCGAGCACGCGGGCCAGCACGAACAGCAGGTCCGACAGCCGGTTGAGGTAATGCAGCGCTTCGGCGCGCACCGGCTCCTGGCGGGCCAGGGTGACGGTTTCGCGCTCGGCGCGGCGCACGATGGTGCGGGCCAGATGGCAGCGTGCGGCGGCTTCGCCGCCACCGGGCAGGATGAATTCCTTCAACGCGGGCAGGTCGGCGTTGTAGTGGTCCAGGTGGCGCTCCAGTGCCGCCACGTCGCCCGCCTGGATTGCCGCATGGCCGGGAATGCACAGCTCGCCGCCCAGGTCGAACAGCTGGTGCTGCACGGTGGTGAGCAGGGCGCGCACGTCATCGGGCAGCGCCACCGCCAGCAGCACGCCGAGCGCCGAATTGGCCTCGTCCACGCTGCCGAAGGCGTTGACCCGTGCTGCATCCTTGGCCACCCGGCTGCCGTCGCCCAGGCCGGTGCTGCCGTCATCGCCAGTGCGGGTGTAGATGCGCGACAGCCGGTTGCCCATGCGTGCCGGGCTCAGTGCAGCGCGTCGCGGCGGGCGTGCAGCAGCTTGACCACCTGTTCGGTGGCCAGCTGCAGCGCGGCGGCCAGGCCGACGTAGATCGCGGCGGTGCGCAGGTAGGGCAGGAACCAGTCCGCATAGTTGCGTGCCCAGCCCTGCAGCGTGGGGGCGGCGACCACGTCGCTGGTCCAGTAGAAGCCGCTCTGCGCGAACAGGTGGCACACCGCCACCGCCGCCAGCAGCAGCACGGAGCCCTTGGCCAGCGCGGTCCAGTCCGCGCCGTGGTAGCCCTGGCGCAGCAGCGCGCCACCGGCCCACATCGCGAAGTAGGCCGGCACCAGCAGTGCGGTCCCCGGCGAGACGCAGTAGTGCTGCCAGTAGCCGATGCCGCTGGCGCGGATCACCAGCACGTCGATCACGATCGCCAGCACCATCAGCAGCGGGAAGGCCCAGCGCGTCCAGCTGCGCAGGTGGAAGCCTGCAATGAAGAACACCGCCCACGACGCGTCGGGGATCGCCGCGAAGTGATTGACCCGGGTCGCCGCCATCAGCAGCACGAGCACGAACAGGATGAAGGCGCGTTGGGCGGTAGGGGTCATGGGGGCAGGCGTCGGGAGTCCAGCGTTCATTCTAGCGCCTGCCGCCACGGGGCGTAGCCGGGCCGCACGCACTATCATGGGCGGCATGAGTGAACGTCATGACGTAGTGATCGTGGGCGGCGGCCTGGTCGGCGCCAGCCTGGCCATCGCCCTGGACCGGGCCGGCCGCGATGTCGGGCTGGTCGAGATCGCGCCGCCCGGCGCGCTGCCGCCGGTGTTCGACCAGCGCAACCTCAGTTTTGCCGCCGCCACGGTCAACGCCCTGACCGCCTTGGGGGTGATGCCGTTGCTGGGCTCGGCGGTGGGGCCGATCACCCGCATCCAGGTCACCCGCGCCGGTGATTTCGGCCGGGTCCAGATGGACGCTGCGCAGTACGATCGCCCGTGGTTCGGCCAGGTGGTGGTGGCGCGCGATTTCGGCCAGGCACTGGAAACCCGCCTGCAGGGCCTGCGCCGCCTCACCCGGTACCGGCCGGCGCGGTTCGTGCGGCTGGGCGCCACGATCGATGGCTGCCGCGAAGTGGTGATCGCCGACGATGCCGGTGAGCGCACCCTGCTGGCGCGGCTGGTGGTGGGCGCCGATGGCACCCGCAGTGGCGTGCGCGAAGCGCTGGGCATCGGGGTGGACGAACATGATTTCCAGCAGACCCTGTTCGTGGCCCGCGTCCGCTCGGCGCGCGCGCCGGACGGCACCGCGTTCGAAAGGTTTACCGATACGGGCCCGACCGCCCTGCTGCCGCGGGGCGACCGCCATTACGGGGCGGTGCACGGCGTGGCCCGCGACCAGGCCGATGCGGTGCTGGCACTCGACGACGCGGCCTGGCTGGCGCGCCTGCAGCAGGCCATCGGCTGGCGCGCGGGGCGGCTGCTGGAAAGCGGCCCGCGCAGTGCCTACCCGCTGGTGCAGGTGTTGGCGCAGGGACTGGTGGGCGAGCGCGCGGTGCTGCTGGGCAATGCGGCGCAGACCATCCATCCGCTGGGCGCGCAGGGCTTCAACCTGGGCCTGCGCGATGCGCTGACCCTGGCCGAGCTGACCGAAACGGCCGACGACGTGGGCAGCGATGCGCTGCTGCAGGCGCATGTCGCGCGCCGGGACGAGGATCGCCGCCAGACCATCGCCTTCTCCGGCGGGCTGGCACGGCTGACCAGCAATCCCGCGCCGTTGATGCGCCCGCTGCGCAGTCTCGGGCTGCTGGCGGCGCAGGCGACCTCGATGCAGTCGATGCTGGTCGGCGGTGCCATGGGCTTCCGCGGCGAGGTCCCGGCGTTGTGTCGGGGAGCCGGCGCATGAGCCGGCGCGCGCGCGATGTGATCGTGGTGGGCGGCGGCGTGGTGGGCGCCGCCTGCGCGCTGGCGCTGGCCGATGCCGGGCTGGAGGTCACCCTGGTCGAAGGCCGCGAACCGCCAGCGTGGCAGCTGCAGCAGCCGGACCTGCGGGTGTATGCGTTCGCGCCGGACAACGCGCAGCTGCTGCGTACGCTCGGCGTATGGCCGGCGGTGCTGGCCGCGCGCGCCTGCGCGTACCGGCGCATGCGGGTCTGGGACGCCGCCGGCGGTGAGGAACTGCAGTTCGATGCCGACCGCCTGGGCCGTGAGCAGCTGGGCTGGATCGTGGAAAACGACCTGCTGGTGGACCGGCTGTGGGCGGCCCTGCCGGCGGCGGGTGTGCAGCTGTGCTGCCCGGCACGGGTGGAAGGGCTCGAACAGGATGCCGACGGCGTGCGCGTGCGGCTGGAGGACGGGCGCCGGCTGGACGCCGCGCTGGCCATCGCCGCCGACGGCGCGGACTCGACCCTGCGCCGCCTGGCCGGCGTGCAGGTCAGCCGCCAGGAGTACGGGCAGCGCGGCGTGGTCGCCTACATCGATACCGAACAGGACAACCAGGCCACGGCCTGGCAGCGCTTCCTGACCACCGGGCCGCTGGCGGTGCTGCCGGCCGGCACGCACCGCAGCTCCATCGTGTGGACGCTCCCCGATGCGGAGGCCGAACGCGTGCTGGGGCTGGACGAGGCCGCCTTCAACGCCGAGCTGACCCGCGCCTTCGGCGCCCGGCTGGGCGCGATGACCCTGGCCTCGCGGCGCGCCGCCTTCCCGCTGCGCCGCCAGCTGGCCAGTGCCTACGTGGCAGGCCGCGTGCTGGCGCTGGGCGATGCCGCGCATGTGGTGCATCCGCTGGCCGGGCAGGGCGTGAACCTGGGCCTGCGCGATGTGGCGGCGCTGCATGCCACGGTGCTGCGTGCGCAGCAGCGACGCCAGGACTGGGCTTCGCCCGACCGCCTGCAGCGCTGGGCGCGCGAACGCCGCAGCGAGAACACGGTGTCGGCTTATGGGTTTGACGCGATCAACACCATTTTCTCCAACGACGAGATGCATTTGACCCTGGCGCGTGGTTGTGCGCTGGGCAGCGTGGGCCGCCTGCCGCCACTGGTGTCGGCACTGTGGAAGCGCGCGGCGGGGCTGTAGGTTCCGGGGGATCGAAATCTGGAAGTGGGCTGGGCTGCCACTGCGCAGACTGCGGCGCGGCTGGCGCTGTCCGGCCTCGACAGCGCGTCGCGCTTCCCATCTTCCGGAACTCCCCCATGGCGCTTTCGCCCCTTGATCGTCCCCAGCAGCCGTCGTCGGCGAACCGCATGTTCGGCCGCGCTCCGCGAGGCGTCTCTGGCAGCCTCGGCGTGCAGCTCACCACCATACACAACCGTGGTGAGGCCTCGAAGCCGCTGCGTGACAGCCCCGAGGCCCGCGCGGTCGGCGGTGAGGTCCACACGGTGGCGGCCGTGCGGCAGGACGACGGCGATCGCGACAGTTGCCAGTACTTCGTGAAGCTGTTGCTGTCCCACAAGCAGGGTATCCCGGTCAAGCAGTGCCTCGCGTTGAACCGGCGTCGCCAGGGCTGATGCGTGCGGCGGTGAGCCCCCGCGTTGGCGCGACGAGCCCGGGATGATTGATTCTTGAAAGTGGGTGGCCCCTGCGTTTCAGCAGACTGAACGGGTCTGGAGGCGTCCCACCGTAGCGGGTGCGGGCGCGTCGCTCCCTTTCCCGAGGAAGAATCATGAGCATTGCCAAGGTTCTCAACCAGCTTTTCCGGCCGGCGTCGTTCAACGCTGAAAAGACCGTGCGCGCGATCGTTGCCCATCCCGAGGCGGCCGCCAGGGATTTCAATGGACTGATCACGCACATCAACAACAGGTGCCACCGGTACGGCATCGGCTGCCGGGGCGAGGATGGCCTTCGGGCGCAGGTGAACCTGGACAAATTTGCCCGCTCCAAGGGCGCCTCCGCGCCGACCGAGGGCCAGGCCAAGCTCCTGCTGAACAGCCTCAAATCCCTGCAGCGCGACCTCGAGCGCCAGCGCGGTCCCGCCCGGTTGGCCTCTGGGCCACATGACAGCTGGAACAATGACCGCCTGAGTCAATTGAACAAAGCGCTGGAACTGACCCGCAGCCTGCAGCACTTCCGGGGGCCCGCCAAGGGCTGAGCCCTTCTCAGCGCAGCAGCCAGCGCTGCCGCGCGTCCTTCATCGCCCGGTCCACGCCAGTACCGTGATTTCCTCACGGTCGTGGTAGAGCTGCTTGGCGCGCACGGTGAGCGGTCGCCCGGCCTGCGCTTCGAACAGCTCCAGGCACAGCCGGGTTTCGTCCCAGCGCTTCTTCATCGGCAGCTTGAGGTTGAAGATCGCGTGCCGGCACCAGCCCTCGCGGAACCAGGTGGCCATGCGCTCGGCCACGCGGCGCGGCTGCTCGACCATGTCGCAGACCATCCAGTCCAGCGGCGCCTCGGGCTGCCAGTGAAACCCATCGGCGCGCAGGTGTTCGACCAGGCCGGTTTCCAGCACGTGCTCGCGCAGCGGGCCGTTATCCACGCTGATCACGTGCATGTGCTGGCGGGTGAGCACCCAGGTCCAGCCGCCCGGGGCGGCGCCCAGGTCGGCCGAGCGCATGCCGGGCTTGACCAGCTGCTCGCGCTCTTCAGGGCTCATCAGGGTCAGCAGCGCTTCGTCCAGCTTCAGCGCCGAGCGCGACGGAGCGTCGGGCAACAGCTTCAGGCGTGGTATGCCCAGTGCCCAGGGAGCGCTGTCGCGGGTATCGGCCACGCAGACAAACGCATGGCGACCGTCAACGAACACGACATGCAGGCGTGGCAGGCTGGTGTTGGGCTTGTCGGTGAGCAGGCCGGCCTTGCGCAGCGCCGGGCGCAGGGCATTGCCGAAGGCGCGGGCCAGACCGGCCAGCGGCTTGCCTTCGTCCGAATCGGGATGTTCCACCCACATGTCGCCGAAGCGTTGCTGGCCGTCCAGCGCGGCCAGGATCGGGGTGATCCGGTCGGTTGGATCCAGCTCGCGCAGCTCGGCCAGCACCACCAGCTTCTGGCGGGCGAAGATCAGCGAACGCCACGGCAACGCTTTGGACAGCGCGGCGCCCTCGTCGGTCGCGAACAGCACGTAGCCATCGTTGCGCTGGGTACGGGCGTAACCGGCAATGTTTGCGTAGGCGGCACGCTCGGCAAGTTCACCGGCCAGTTCGGGCTCGAAACCCTGCCGGCACAGGCACAGCAGGCCACTCATCGACGCACGCCCATGGCGTGGGAATCAATAATGCGCACCGTTGATCTCCCCGTACTGGCGCAGCACTGCGCGCGCCGCGTCGCGTTCGATGTCGCGCACGACCTCGATACCGCGCTTGTTGAGTTCGCCGATCCAGTCGGCCGGCAGCGGACCTTCATCGAACGGGGTCAGTTCTTCCACATCCTGCGCGCTGGCGCCGATCAGCAGCCGGTCGATGCCGGCCCAGATGGTGGCGCCATAGCACTGGCAGCACGGCTGCGAAGAGGTGGCCAGGGTGATCGGCGACAGCACGTCGTTCAGGCGCGGGCTCTGCAGGCGCTGCTGGGCGAGCATGTAAGCCATGTTCTCGGCATGCGCCAGCGAGGTGCTGTGCGGCACCACGCGGTTGACGCCGGCCGCGATGACGCGGTCGTCCGGACCAAACACCACGGCGCCGAACGGGCCACCGGTTTCCGCCTCGACGTTCAGCCGCGACAGTTCGATCGCCAGGGCGACCTTGGCGGCATCGCCGGGATACGCACGGGCCAGGTCGATCTGGTCGTGGATCCAGGCGGGCAGGGTGAGGTGGACTTGCGCGTACAGCATGGGACAGGCCTTTCGAATGCAGTGGGGCTTACGCCGACCAGGTGTCGCGCAGGGTGACGCTGCGGTTGAACACGGGGGCGGCGGCGGTGTGGTCGCGGCGGTCGGCGACGAAGTAGCCGGTGCGCTCGAACTGGAACGACTGTTCAGGCGCGGCGGTGGCCGCGGCCGGTTCGACGTAGCCGGTGACGGTGCGGCGCGACTCGGGGTTGAGGTAGTCGCGGTAGGTCTTGCCTTCGGACTCATCGTCCGGGTTGGGCACGGAGAACAGGCGGTCGTACAGGCGGATTTCGGCCGGCACGGCGTGCACGGCGCTGACCCAGTGGATGGTGCCCTTGACCTTGCGGTTGGCGCCTTCCATGCCGGGACGCGATTCGGGATCCAGCCAGCCGCGCAGTTCGGTGATGGTGCCGTCGGCATCCTTGATCACTTCATCGCAGCGGATGATGCCGGCGCCGCGCAGGCGCACTTCGCCACCGGGCACCAGGCGCTTCCAGCCCTTGGGCGGCACCTCGGCGAAGTCTTCGCGCTCGATCCACAGTTCGCGCGCGAACGGCACTTCGCGGGTTCCGAAGGCGTCGTCCTTGGGGTGGTTGGAGAAGGTCAGCGTTTCGGCATGGCCCTCGGGCAGGTTGGTCAGCACCAGCTTGACCGGGTCGACCACGGCCATGCGGCGCGCGGCGGCACTGTCGAGGTCTTCGCGCAGCGCGCCTTCGAGCACGCTGAAGTCGATCATCGAGTTCTGCTTGCTGATGCCCACGCGTTCGGCGAACAGGCGCATCGCGGCCGGGGTGTAGCCACGGCGGCGCAGGCCCTGCAGGGTCGGCATGCGCGGGTCTTCCCAGCCATCGACGAGCTGTTCGGTGACCAGCGCCATCAGCTTGCGCTTGCTCATCACGGTGTAGTTGATGTTCAAGCGCGAGAATTCGATCTGGCGCGGCTTGGCAGCTTCGCGCGGCAGGCCGCGTTCGACCAGCGGTGCGGTCAGCGCATCGTCATGGGCGAAGTCGACGTTGTCCACGCACCAGTCGTACAGCGGGCGGTGGTCTTCGAATTCCAGGGTGCACAGCGAGTGGGTGATGCCTTCGATGGAATCGCCCAGGGCATGGGCAAAGTCGTACATCGGGTAGATCGGCCAGGCGTTGCCGGTGTTCTGGTGCTCGACGTGCTTGATGCGGTACAGCGCGGGATCGCGCAGGTTGATGTTGCCGCTGGCCATGTCGATCTTGGCGCGCACGGTGCGCGCGCCGTCGGGGAACTCACCGGCGCGCATGCGGCGGAACAGGTCCAGGTTTTCGTCCACGCTGCGGTCGCGCCAGGGCGAGGGGCGGCCGGGTTCGGTCAGGGTGCCGCGGTAGGCGCGCACTTCCTCGGCCGACAGGTCGCAGACATAGGCCTTGCCGTCGCGGATCAGCTTTTCGGCGGCCAGGTAGTAGGCGTCGAAGTAATCGGAGGCATGCCGCAGTTCATTCCAGGTGAAGCCCAGCCAGCGCACGTCATCCTGGATGGCGGCCACGTACTCGGGGTCTTCCTTGGCCGGGTTGGTATCGTCGAAGCGCAGGTTGCAGACGCCGGCGAACTCACCGGCGATGCCGAAGTTCAGGCAGATCGACTTGGCATGGCCGATGTGCAGGTAGCCGTTGGGCTCGGGCGGGAAGCGCGTCTTGATCGCGGCATGCTTGCCGGCGGCCAGGTCCTCGCGGACGATCTGACGGATGAAATCCCGCTTTTCGTGGGTTTCCGGAAGGGCGTCGGTAGGGGCGGCAGTAGGCTCGGACATGATGCGCAGGCAGAAGGCAGAAAGATTGCCAGTCTAACGCGTCCCCCCGGGACGCGTTAGACGGTAGGTGCCGACCGTTGGTCGGCACTCATTCGAGCGCCAGCGTATGCTGCCCCAGAACCCCACGGGAGCCTCTCATGCACGTGATCTACCAGGCCGACAACCTGTTCGACGCCCATCTGGTCAAGCACGCGCTGGAGGCGGCCGGGATTCCGGCCTTCGTTTTCGGCGAGTCGCTGCTGGGCGGGATGGGCGAGCTGCCGCTGTTCGGGGTGCTGCGGGTCTGCGTTCCGGACCTGGCCCGCCCGGAGGCGGAGCAGATCGTGGCCGGGCTGGACTTGGGCGGGCCTCAGGATGACCCCATATTCGACGGTGACGAAAGCGCCGGCCTGTTGCCGGCCTAGGAGAGCGCCATGTTGGGGATTGCCAAGGGCCTGTTGAGTATCGGGGCGTTCAAGCAGCGCCTGCCGCGGCCGGAAGAGGCGCTGCCCGGCCGCGAGCACCCGCTTCCGCTGCACAACCAGCACTATGTGAACAGCCATCCGCTCAAGGACGGCTTCGCCGGGCTGGAGCGCATCCGCTTCGCCATGGGCTGCTTCTGGGGCGCGGAGCGCAAGTTCTGGACCTTGCCGGGGGTGTATTCGACCTCGGTGGGCTATGCGGGCGGGGTGACCCCGAACCCGACCTACGAGGAAGTGTGCTCGGGCCTGACCGGGCACACCGAGATCGTGGAGGTGGTGTTCGACCCGGCGATCATCAGCCTGGGCGAGCTGCTGCAGGTGTTCTGGGAGAACCACGACCCGACCCAGGGCATGCGCCAGGGCAACGATACCGGCACCCAGTACCGTTCGGCGGTCCATGCCACGTCCCAGGCCCAGTTCGATGCGGCGTTGGCCAGCCGCGATGCGTATCAGCAGCGCTTGACCGAGGCTGGGCTGGGGTCGATCACTACCGAGATCGAATATCCGGCGCCTACGTATTACTACGCTGAGGATTACCACCAGCAGTACCTGGCCAAGAATCCGAATGGCTATTGCGGGATTGGTGGGACTGGGGTGAGTTGCCCGATCGGGGTTGGGGCTTAACAGCTCCTGGTTGCATTTGATGCTGGAGGTGCCGGGCGTTGCCCGGCACCTTCATGCGTTCTGGCGAACAGCCGGTAGCCTGCGCATGGCCTGAGCTGGGCCGGCGGGTGCGGGTTTGCGGGACACGCTGCAAGTACGTCCATGTAAGCTCGTTCGCGCCATCCATGGCGCTCTACGGTCCCGCAAACCCGCCCCCGCCGACCCTCGACGGTGTGTTGGGGGTCACGGAAGATCAACGGCGGGGCCGATCATTTTCATGCGTTACCGGGCGTGGTGGCGTTCCGTGCCGTCGTTCGGGAACCGACGCTACCGTCCCTAGCCCAGCTGTTCGCGGAAACCCAAAAACAAACGGGACGGATGCACTCGCTGCATCCGTCCCGTCTTTGCGTTCGAGAACGCAGGAACTGCTTACAGTCGTTCGCGAATCGTCTGGCGCAGCGCTTCAAGGTCCTTGGCGAACGCGTCGATGCCGGCGGCCAGCTTCTCGGTGGCCATCGGGTCGGCCGCCAGGTCGGCGGCGAATGTTGCGGCGTCGATCGGGGTGACGGTGATCGCTTCGGGGGCGCCCGCCACCAGCTTGCGCGGCAGGTCGCCGTGGTCGGCGTCCAGCTTTTCCAGCAGGTCCGGCGAGATGGTCAGGCGGTCGCAACCGGCCAGTGCTTCGATCTGCGCGGTGGAACGGAACGAGGCGCCCATCACCACCGTCGGCGAGCCGCGGCGCTTGAACTCGGCGTACACGCCGCGCACGAACACCACGCCCGGGTCGGCGTCGATGTTGGCCGGGGCCTGGCCGTTGGCCACATACCAGTCCAGGATCCGGCCGACGAACGGGGAGATCAGGAACGCGCCGGCCTCGCTGCAGGCCAGCGCCTGGGTCGGGTTGAAGATCAGCGTCAGATTGCAGTCGATGCCTTCGGCCTGCAGCTGGCGGGCGGCTTCCACGCCTTCCCAGGTGGCGGCGATCTTGATCAGCACCTTGCTGCGCGGCACGCCAGCCGCTTCGTACATGGCGATGAACTGGCGCGCCTTGGTCACCGTGTTCGCCGTGTCGTGCGCCAGGTCGGCGTCGACTTCGGTGGACACACGGCCCGGCACCAGCGTGCTCAGCAGCGTGCCCACGCCCACGGTGAGGCGGTCGGCCACGGCGTGCACGACGGTTTCGCGCTCGCCCGACTGCTCACGGCCCCAGGCCAGTTCGCGCTCGATCAGTTCGGCATAGACCGGCAGGTCGAGTGCCTTCTTGACCAGCGTGGGATTGGTCGTGCAGTCGACCGGCTTCAGGCGCTTGATCGCCTCGTAATCGCCGGTATCGGCCACGACCACGGACAGGTCGCGCAGCTGCGAAAGTTTGGACGGGGTTGCGGTGGTCATTGCGGCTCCTGGAACGTTACCTGGGCCCTGCGGGGTGCGTGGCAGGGACGATCAAATCTTGGGGGCGTGGACGGCCTTCACCCGCAGGCGCAGTTTGCGGCCGCCAGGTGCATCCCAGTCCATCGACTGGCCAACGGCCAGGCCCAGCAGTGCGGTGCCCACCGGTGCGAGGATGGAGACCTTGCCCTGGTCGACATCGGCTTCGCGCGGGTACACCAGCGTCAGCTCGTGCTTGTCGCCGTGCAGCTCATCTTCGCATTCCACCCGCGAATGCATCATGACCACGCCTTCGGGCATCTGTTCCGGCGCCACGACGGTCGCACGGTTCAACTCATCGGCCAGGGCCAGCGCCGCAGGCGTCTTGGCGACGGTGGGTCCGTCGAGCATGGCCTCGAGGCGGTCCATGTCGTGACTGGAAACGGTGATGGACGGCGGCAGGCCGCTGGCGGTAGACATCTGAAACTCCTTGATTTTGGAAGACCCAAGCAAAAGGCGGCGCCTGCTGGCACCGCCTCGTCCTATTGTGCTGCCTATCCGCAGAGTATGCGACCCGGGCCCGGGGCACCCCGGCATGGCCGGTTCAGCGTGACCGTCAGGCCCGCGCCTGCAGCGGCTGCGGCCGGTCCGGGGCGCCATCGGCGGGGTCCAGCATGAACAATGCCTCCGGCAGCCGCTTGAACTGCTCGGCCAGCTGTTCCAGGAACCCGGTCATGGCCGAGCTGCGCCGCCAGGCCATCGCGATGCGCCGGCTGGGGCGGTCTTCGCCCTCGAAGTCGAGCAGACGGATGTTGTCCGAGCGCGGCACCGGCGGCTTCACCGACAGCGTCGGCAGCAGGGTGATGCCGACGTCGGCCGCGACCATCTGGCGCAGCGTCTCCAGGCTGGTGGCGCGGAATTCGGATTTCTCGTTGGCGCCGAACAGCCGGCACACCGCCAGCGCCTGGTCGCGCAGGCAGTGCCCGTCTTCAAGCAGCAGCAGCTTCTGCGAAGACAGCTCCTGCACGTCCAGGTGCAGGCGTCGCGCCAGCGGGTGCTGGCCGGAGACGGCCAGCAGGAACGGTTCCTCGAACAGGAACTCGGCGTGCAGCTGGTCGTCGTCCAGGGGCAGTGCCAACAGCGCCGCGTCCAGCCGGCCGTCGCGCAGCCGGTGCAGCAGCTCGTCGCTTTTTTCTTCGACCAGCAGCAGTTCCAGCTGCGGGAAGCGTCCGCGGATGTTGGGGATGACGTGCGGCAGCAGGTAGGGGCCCAGCGTGGGGAAGATGCCCAGCCGGACCGTGCCCGCTTCCGGATCGCGGCTGCGCCGCGCCGCTTCTTTCAATTGTTCGATTTCACCCATGATCGAGCGCGCGCGGGCGGCCGCTTCCAGCCCGGCCGGGGTCAGCATCACCTTGCGCGGGGAACGTTCCACCAGCGGCAGGCCCAGCTCATCCTCGAGCTTGCGGATCTGGGTCGAGAGCGTGGGCTGGCTGACGAAGCAGGACGCCGCCGCGCGACCAAAGTGGCGATGGTCAGCCAACGCCACCAGATATTTCAGATCACGTAGGTTCATTTCCTTGTACCTCTAGACGGTAATGGACCGGGCGATGGCGTGGTTTCCCCAGCAGGTAAAAAAGGTTCCCCGCAAGCGGGGAACCGGACGTTTCAGGCAGCTTCGGCGACGGCGCCGCTGCTCTTGGGAACGGTAGTTCGGATCAGGTGGTCAAAAGCGCTCAGCGCGGCCGTCGAACCGGCGCCCATGGCGATGATGATCTGCTTGTAGGGTACGGTTGTGCAATCTCCTGCGGCGAACACGCCCGGAACACTGGTCTGGCCGCGGTCGTCAATGACCACTTCGCCGCGCGGCGACAGGGCCACCGCGTCCTTCAGCCATTCCGTATTGGGCAGCAGCCCGATCTGCACGAAGATGCCTTCCAGCTCGACCCGGTGGGCGTCGCCACCCACGCGGTCCTTGTAGACCAGGCCGTTCACCTTTTGACCATCGCCCAGCACTTCCTGGGTGAGCGCGCTGGTGATGATGGTGACATTGCCCAGGCTGCGCAGCTTCTTCTGCAGGACTTCATCGGCACGGAGTTTGTCGTCGAACTCCAGAAGGGTCACATGCGTCACGATGCCGGCCAGGTCGATCGCCGCTTCCACCCCGGAATTGCCGCCGCCGATCACCGCCACGCGCTTGCCCTTGAACAACGGGCCGTCGCAATGCGGGCAGTAGGCCACGCCCTTGTTGCGGTACTGGTCTTCGCCGGGCACGTTCATCTGGCGCCAGCGCGCACCGGTGGACAGGATCACCGAGCGCGACTTCAGCGATGCGCCGTTCTCCAGCTTGATCTCGACCAGGCCATCGTCGCCGGCCGGCACCAGGCCGCTGGCGCGCTGCAGGTTCATGATGTCCACGTCGTACTCGCGCACGTGCTGTTCCAGTGCCATGGCCAGCTTCGGGCCTTCGGTTTCCTTGACCGAAATGAAGTTCTCGATCGCCATGGTGTCCAGCACCTGGCCACCGAAACGCTCGGCTGCCACGCCGGTACGGATGCCCTTGCGGGCGGCGTAGATCGCCGCAGCGGCGCCGGCCGGGCCGCCGCCGATGACCAGCACGTCGTACGGCGCCTTCGCGGCGATCTTCGCCGCATCGCGCTTGGCCGAACCGGTGTCCAGCTTGGCCACGATCTGCTCCAGGCTCATGCGGCCCTGGTCGAACACTTCACCGTTGAGATACACCGTGGGCACGGACATGATCTGGCGTGCTTCGACCTCGGCCGGGAACAGGCCACCGTCGATCGCCACGTGCTGGATGCGCGGGTTCAGCACCGCCGCCAGGTTGAGTGCCTGGACCACGTCCGGGCAGTTCTGGCAGGACAGCGAGAAGTAGGTCTCGAACCGGTACTCGCCTTCCAGCCCCTGCACCTGCTCGATCACCTCGGCCGTTGCCTTGGAGGGGTGGCCGCCGACCTGCAGCAGCGCCAGCACCAGCGAGGTGAATTCGTGGCCCATCGGCAGGCCGGCGAAGGCCAGGTGGATGTCCTGGCCCGGCGTGGTCAGCGCGAAGGAGGGGGTGCGCTCGGCGCCGTCGCGGCGCACGTCGAGGGTGATCTGGCTGGACAGGCTGACCAGGGTTTCCAGCAGCTCCAGCATCTCCTGCGACTTGGCGCCGTCGTCGGCGTGCGCGGTGATCTGGATCGGCCGGGTGACGCGTTCCAGGTAGGTCTTCAGCTGGGACTGGAGGTTGGCATCCAACATCGAAAAACTCCTTGATTCAGGCAAAGGAACGGCGTCGACGTACCACTACGGTACATCTGGGCGGCGTAGGGGTGAACCGAAGCGGGCGCGGGCGCACCGGCTTGGATTCACCCCCACTCCCGTCGCAACGGGAATGGGGATGAGGCGCTGCTTAGATCTTGCCGACCAGGTCGAGCGACGGGGTCAGGGTCTTCTCGCCTTCCTTCCACTTGGCCGGGCACACCTGGTTCGGGTTGGCGGCGGTGAACTGGGCAGCCTTCAGCTTGCGCAGGGTCTCGGAGACGTCACGGGCGATCTCGTTGGAGTGGATCTCCAGGGTCTTGATCACGCCTTCCGGGTTGATGATGAACGTGCCGCGCAGGGCCAGGCCTTCTTCGGCAATGTGCACGCCAAAGGCGTTGGTCAGCTGGTGGGTCGGGTCGCCGACCAGCGGGAACTGGGCCTTGCCGACGGCCGGCGAGGTTTCGTGCCACACCTTGTGCGAGAAGTGGGTGTCGGTGGTGACGATGTACACCTCGGCACCGGCCTTCTGGAACTCGGCGTAATGATCGGCGGCGTCTTCAATCTCGGTCGGGCAGTTGAAGGTGAAGGCGGCCGGCATGAAGATCAGGACCGACCACTGGCCCTTCAGGGTGCTGTCCGACACCTTGATGAATTCGCCATTCTGATAGGCGTTGGCTTCGAACGGCTTGATCTGGGTGTTGATGAGCGACATCGATATTCCTCGTGGTGAAGGGGGATGGGTGAAGCAGCCAACACAGAATACCGGCTGGGTTTCGATAAGGAAAATGCATTGATTTCATCAATACGATAGATGCAGTCTATCGAAACGGCCTGATTCCCGAGTGAACATGGGCTGCTATTCATTCGTAGCCCATTGTGTGGAAAGGATTTTCATCATTTCCTCGCGCTGCGCGGTGATAGCCGCAGGTTATCCGCCCGGCGCGGTGCCTGAACCGCGTTTCAGCGTCCCGGGGTGGCTGCGACAACCGGTCGCGGGGGCCGGCCCGTGCCGCCATTGGCCTACACTGCGCCCCCACCGACGCCCAGGCCCGCCATGACCGCCGCCCCACAGGAGATCCGCCAGCTGCTTGCCGCCGCCGCCCGCGTGCTGCCTGGGGTGGAAGGCCGGCATGAAGCCGAACTGCTGCTGCTGCATGTGTTGGGGCGCGAGCGCGGCTGGCTGTTCGCCCATGCCACCGACCTGCTCGACCCGGCCACGGCGGAGGCATTCGCGGCGCTGCTGCAGCGTCGCATCGCCGGTGAGCCGGTCGCCTACCTGCTGGGCCGGCGCGGCTTCTGGACCCTGGACCTGGCGGTCAGCCCGGCCACCTTGATACCGCGCCCGGAAACCGAACGGCTGGTCGAACTGGCCCTGGAGCGGCTGCCGGAGGGCGTGCCGCTGCGGATCGCCGACCTGGGCACCGGCAGCGGTGCCATTGCGCTGGCCCTGGCCAGTGAACGCCCGCTGGCGCAGATCGTGGCCACGGACATGAGTGGCGATGCGATTGCCGTCGCTGCCGGCAATGCCCGCCAGCATGGGCGGGCCAACGTCGCGTTCCGCCAGGGATCCTGGCATGCACCCTTGGCGGGCGAGCGCTTCGACCTGATCGCCAGCAACCCGCCGTACATCGCCAGCGACGACCCGCACCTGGCCCAGGGCGACCTGCGCTTCGAACCGACCACCGCACTGGCGTCTGGCCACGACGGGCTGGACGACATCCGCCTGATCATCGCCGGCGCGCCCGCGCACCTGCAGCCGGGCGGTTGGCTGCTGATGGAACATGGGTGGGACCAGGGCGAAGCGATCCGCGCGCTGCTGGAGGGCGCCGGATTCGTCGAGGTGGAAACCGCGCTGGACCTGGAGCAGCGCGACCGGGTGAGCCTGGGACGGTGGCCCACCACCCAGCGGTAGAATGAGCGACCGTGATTCCACTGGAGCTCCACCCATGCGCACGCTGTACCCGGCCATCACCCCCTACGACGTTGGCAGCCTGAAGGTCGACGACCGCCACACGCTGTATTTCGAACAGTGCGGCAATCCGCAGGGCAAGCCGGTGGTGATGCTGCACGGCGGCCCCGGCGGCGGCTGCAGCGACAAGATGCGCCAGTTCCACGATCCGGCCAAGTACCGCATCATCCTGTTCGATCAGCGCGGTGCTGGCCGTTCCACCCCGCACGCCGACCTGGTGGACAACACCACCTGGGACCTGGTGGCCGACATCGAGAAGCTGCGCGAGCACCTGAAGGTAGAACGCTGGCAGGTCTTCGGCGGCAGCTGGGGTTCGACCCTGGCGCTGGCCTATGCCCAGACCCACCCGCAGCAGGTCACCGAGCTGGTGCTGCGTGGCATCTTCATGCTGCGCCGCTGGGAACTGGAATGGTTCTACCAGGAAGGCGCCAACCGCCTGTTCCCCGATGCGTGGGAACACTACCTGGCGCCGATCCCGGCGGTGGAACGCCACGACCTTATTTCCGCCTTCCACCGCCGCCTCACCAGCGACGATGAAGCCACCCGCCTGGCCGCGGCCAAGGCGTGGAGCGTGTGGGAAGGGGCCACCAGCTTCCTGCACGTGGATGCCGACTTCGTGAACAGCCATGAAGACCCGCGCTTCGCGCTGGCATTCGCGCGCATCGAGAACCACTACTTCGTCAACGGCGGTTTCTTCGAGGTCGAAGAACAGCTGCTGCGCGACGCGCACCGCATCGCCGACATCCCGGGCGTGATCGTGCACGGCCGTTACGACGTGGTGTGCCCGCTGCAGAATGCGTGGGAGCTGCACAAGGCCTGGCCGAAATCCACGCTAGAGATCAGCCCGGCATCGGGCCATTCCGCGTTCGAGGCAGAGAACATCGATGCGCTGGTGCGCGCGACGGATGGTTTCGCCGCCTGATCCACGTACCCACCCACGGTGGGTACCTGCCGGGGCTACGGGGTTGACCGCGCCGTGACGTCCAGCGCGGTGAACACCCGCGCCAGGCGTTCGGCCCACGCGCGCTGACCGGCGGCATCGGCGATCAGGTCCTGGCGGATTTCCAGCTCAACGTGCAGCAGCCCGCGGCCTTCACCATGCACCGGCACCGCGTAATCGCTGGTGCTGCTGACCGAATACGGTTCGTTGTCGCCCACCACCAGGTCGCCTTCGTCGCGCAGTGCCTGCAGCAGCGCATGCGCCAGGCGCGTGTCCTGGTGGTACAGCACCCCGGCATGCCACGGCCGGTCCGCACCGTTCATGCGCGGGGTGAAGCTGTGCATCATCACCAGCAGCGTCGGGCGCTGCTGCCCGGCGCGTGCATCCAGCTCGGCGGTAATGCGCGCATGGTAGGGCGCGTGGATTGCATCGATGCGCTGCTGCCGCTGCGCGGCCGACAGCCCGGCGTTGCCCGGCACCACGGTATGGTCGCTGACCTCGGGAATCAGCGTCGGCGACGCCAACGGACGGTTGCAGTCGATCACCAGCCGCGAATAGGTCTGGGTGATCGCCCACGCGTCGAGCAACCGGGCCAGTTCGCGGGTGACCCCGGCAATGCCGATGTCCCAGCCGATATGGCGGTCGCGCTCGACCTGCGGCAGCCCCAGGTTCGCCAGCACCTCCGGCACCTGCTGGCCGGCGTGGTCGGTGATCAGCACATACGGCGAACGCCCGGCCGGATGCAGCACGGTGAACGGTGCAGGATCCTTGGCGCCAAGCAGGGGCGTGGCCGCCAGCGGAAGCGCGCGGGAATCAGCCACGTGCGGTCCCATCCAGGTGGTGCTCGATCATCCACAGCCCAGCCCACAACTTCGCGTCCAGCTGGTAGCCCTGGCCCATCTTCTCCACCAGCCAGGCCGCCGCGCGGGCGCGCGGCACCTCATGCACGGTGATGTCCTCGCTGGCATCGCCGCCGCCTTCGCCGACCCTGCGCAGGCCGGTGGCGCGCACGAAGGCGATTTTCTCGCTGCTGGCACCGGAGGAGGTCGGGCCGATCATCAACACTTCGGCATGCCCGGCGGTCCAGCCGGTTTCTTCTTCCAGCTCGCGCACGGCGGAGTCTTCAATCGATTCTCCCGCGTCGATATCGCCGACCAGGCCGGCCGGCATCTCGATCGTCTTGGCCTGCAGGGGTACGCGGAACTGCTCGACGAACAGCACGTTGTCGTCGGGGGTGACGGCGATGATGATCGCGGCCAGTCCGCCGGCGTGGGTGCGTTCGCTGTACTCCCACGAGCCGCGCACGACCATGCGCTGGTACTTGCCTTCGTAGACGACCTTCGGGGCTTGCGTGTTGGGGCTCATGCGAACTCGCTTGCGGGAGGAGAAATATCGGGAATGCCGGCGGCGTTGAACAGCCGGCGCCGGGTCAGCGGACCAAAGCGCAGCGCCTCGCACAGGCCCTGCAGCATCTGCGGATCGGCGCTGGAACGGCTGAAATCGGCCTGCGCCGCATCCAGCGGTGCATCCAGCGCGATGGTGGTGAGCTGCCGCCACAGCAGTGCATGCTCACGCTGCTCGCGCAGCCGCACCGCCATCTGGGCGGCGCCGCGCAGGCGCAGGAACGGCACTTCGTCCAGCCGCTCGTAGAGGGTGTCCAGGCTGCCGAAATGGGCCAGCAGCACGGCGGCCGACTTGGCGCCGACGCCGCTCACCCCGGGAATGTTGTCGACCGCATCGCCGCACAGTGCCAGGTAATCGGCGATCTGGTGCGCATGCACGCCATGGCGGGCCTTGACCCCGGCCATGCCCCAGCGCTGGTTGCGGGCGTAATCCCATTGTTCGTCATGCTCGAACAGCAGCTGCGACAGGTCCTTGTCGGCCGAGATGATCACCCCGCGCATGCCGGCCGGGCGGCGCGCATGCAGCGCGCTGCCGATCAGGTCGTCGGCCTCGTATTCGTGGTGGGCCAGCACGGTGAGGCCCAGCGCGCTGCACAGCGCCTTGCAGTGCGCGAACTGGCGGCGCAGCGCGTCGGGCGCCGGATCGCGGTTGGCCTTGTAGGCAGCGTAGAGGGTGTGGCGGAAGCAGCTGTCCAGCGCCTCGTCGAAGGCGATGGCAATGTGCTGCGGGCGCTCGCGCTCCAGCAGGTCGAGCAGGAAGCGGGCAAAGCCATGCACCGCGTTGGTCGGCCAGCCCTGCTGGTCCTGGAATTCGTCGGGCATCGAATGCCAGGCCCGGAACACGTACAGGCTGGCATCCACCAGGTAGAGAGGCGTGTGCACTCAGCCCACCCAGTCCTGCAGCAGCGCGGCCGGATCAGGGCGCTCACGTTCGGGCACGGCGGTCTTCGGGGTGCCGATATGGATGAAACCCACGATCTGCTCATGCTCGGCCAGGCCCAGGTGGGCATGCACGGCCGGGTCGAACGCCATCCAGGCGGTCAGCCACTGGGCGCCAAAGCCCAGCGCCTGCGCAGCCTGCAAAAGCGCGAAGCAGACGCAGCCGGCGGTCATCAGCTGCTCCAGCTCGGGTACCTTCGGGCTGGGCGTAGGCGCGGCGATGACGGTGATGATCAGCGGCGCATGCGAAAAGCGCATCCGGTCCTTCTCGACCTGTGCGTCGGAGGCAGTGGGGTCGCGCTCGCGGCTGCGCCGGGCCAGGAACTCACCCAGCTGCAGGCGCGCATCGCCGGCGATGCGCAGGAAGCGGTAGGGCACCCGCTTGCCGTGGTCCGGCACGCGCACGGCCGAGGCCAGCATCCGCTGCAGGGTGGCCGGGTCCGGTCCGGGCGCGCCCAGTTGCAGGGCGGGAACCGAACGGCGGGCGTCCAGGGCTTGCAGCGCAGGGGAGTCGAGCATGGGGTCTCTGTCGGGCATCGGGGTGGCTCAGATTATAGTCGGGGCAGTTTGTGACCCGTCTTCCGGCGATCTCCTGCCCATTTGCGACAAAACGTGATGAACCTCACTTAATTAACGGCACTCCTTCACGTCGCTGTACTCGCTTCCCACCCGCGCTGGCCTTACGATACAAGGCCTGCCGGCACCCGGGTCATGAGGTTCAAAGTGCGGACTGTTTCACTGTCCCTGACCGGTGGGGCGTCCTACCATCCGTGTGCTGGTGTCTTGGGGACGCCCGTGCCTGTTGTATCCATGCTGCATTCTGTACCAGCGAGGGTGGGGAGCCTTTTCGCATGATCGCCACGCCCAACGTATCGGGACAGCCGGGTCGCGACCCGGCGCTGTTGAAGCTTGCACGCGAGGCCGCCCTGCCGGGCCTGGCCGAGTCGTTCGCGACCGTGATCGCCCGCTTCGACGACGTGCTGTTCGACCGTGCCGGCACCGCTGGCGCGTCGCAGCTGCTGTTCCTCGATGGCATGCGTGAACTGCGTCGGCGCCGTGAAGACATCGTGGCCGGTTTCCGTGGGCACCTGGCCAGGGCCTGGGACGCGCTGGAACACGCTGAGCCGCTGTCGGCCGAAGCCACGCTGGCCGGTGCGGGCGGGGAAGGGCTGAGCCTGGTCCCCGAGCACGTGCTGGAATCGCGGCTGGCGGTGCGCAACTTCGCCACCGTGCTGCTGCGCGACTGGAAGCCGGTACTGGGCCGGCTTGACCGCCGCCTGGGCTGGATCGCCGGCGGGCTGGAACTGAACGCCGACACCAACCCGATCAGCCCCGAACACATCGGCGTGGCCATCCATGAGGCCTTCGCAGACTGTGAACTGGCGCCGGAAGTGCGCCTGGTGCTGATCAAGCTGTGCGAGCGCGACCTGCACGCGCCGATCGGCAAGCGTTACGAGAAACTCGACGAACAACTGGCCGCTGCCGGTGTGATGCCGCAGATGGCCGCCCCGCGCCGCGCCACGCCGCGTCCGCCCACGCCCCGGCAGGAGCTGGACGAGCTGGTCCAGACCCTGGAAACCGAAAGCGGCGCAGCCGACGAAGGTGCGGCCCCGGCCTGGGCACGGCGCTTCGCCGACCGCTGGGCGGCCAGCCGTGGCCGCATGCAGTCGGCGCAGGCCGCGCATGACCATGCAGCCGAAGGCCCGGACGGGATGAGCGGCAACCAGGGCATGTTGCTGGAAGCGCTGCACGAGCTGCTGCAGCAGACCCGGCATGTCCGCGAAGACGCGACCTCCGCCGCCAGCGTGGCGGTGGGGCAACAGCGCCCACTGAGCCAGCGCGAAATGATGTCGGTGCTGTCGCTGCTGCAGGCCACGCCGAGCGCGACCCTGCGCGCGGCGATCGGCGAAGACGGCGAATCGCTGGCGCAGCGGTTGAAGAGCGAAGTGCTGTCCGGGGCAACCCGGCTCGGCGTGGACCCGGCGCAGGCGCGCCTGGACCCGCAGGATGAAGATGCGATCGACCTGGTGGGCATGCTGTTCGATGTGATGCTGGACGAGCGCGACCTGGAAGGTCGCTCGCGCGAGCTGATCGGCCGGCTGGTGGTGCCCTTCGTGAAGGTGGCCATGCTCGACCGCCGCATGTTCGTGCAGAAGACCCATCCGGCGCGCAAGCTGCTCAATTCGCTGGCAGAGGCCTGCGAAGGCAACACCGGCGAGAGCCAGGCCGAGCGCGTGCTGATGGGCAAGGTCGAGGAAATCATCGAGCGGCTGGTGGCCGAGTTCAACGAGAACCTGGCCATCTTCCTGACGTTGGAAGAAGAATTCCGCGACTTCCTGGCCCAGCACCGCCGTCGCATCGAAATCGCCGAGCGCCGTGCGGCCGAGACCCAGCGCGGCCAGGAAAAGCTGGAAGTGGCGCGCACCCGCGCGGCATCCGAACTGGACTGGCGGATCGCTGATACGGCATTGCCGCAGGCCATCGGCGATTTCCTGCGGCAGCCGTGGCAGCACCATCTCACCTTGGCGGTGCTGCGCGAAGGCGACGACGGCCCCTCCGTGAGCGAGGCGCTCGCGTTGGCGGACGGGATTCTGGAAGAAGTGTCCGAAGCCCGGCGCCAGATCGTCGGCAAGCCCTGGCTGCAGGCATGGCACCCGGTGCTGCGCAAGGTGTTCGCCAGTGTCGGCGTACACGCCGATGGCGCCAACGCGGCGATCGATTCGCTGCATGACACGCTGCAGTCCATTGCCGAATCGCGCCCGGAACTGGAACGCGCGCTGCCGGAGCTGCCGCAGGTGGTCCTGCCGACGCCGCCGGCTGCGGACAGTGCAGGCGTGGAGCTGGGCAGCAAGGTCGACGTCACTGATTTCGATAATGCCGATGCCGACCGTTTCCGCGGCCTTGAAATCGGCAGTTGGCTCGATTTCGTCGACAAGGACGGCAAAGTCCAGGCCGGCAAACTGTCCTGGGTCAGCCCGATCTCGCAGCGCCTGCTGTTCGTGAACCGACGCGGCGTGCGTTTCTGCGTGGCCTCGCCGGAAGAACTGGCGGTCATGGTGCGCCTCGGCCGCCTGCGCGCGCACATCGACGACGGCGCCTTCGACAGCGCCATGCAGGGCGTGATCGATCGCCTGGACACCAAGGGCGCTACGGTTCACTGAAGGCAAAGGCAGCGTTTCGGTTGCTACGTGTTGGGGAGGCCGTCGGGCAGCCCCCTACGGGACACGCCGTGAATCCATCCATGGAGGCTTGTCAAAAACATCCATGTTTTTGACAGTCCCTACGGGGGCTACCCGCCGGCCTCCCCGATGGTGGGTCGCACGCGGATGCAAAGAGCAGCCACGCAGGGCGTGGCTCTACGCGGATCACATGGGGCACGGTAATTGGATGGACTCGCCCCTCGCCGAGGCGTCTGGGCGCCATGGTGGCAACCTATAGCCACCAACAGCGAGGGA
>NZ_JAGXKC010000050.1:0-18212 GCF_019091045.1 Stenotrophomonas sp. GbtcB23
GGAATGGGAGTTCTGTGGAGTCTTGGTTGATGAGAGCTTTCCCGTCATCGATTCCGGCGCCGCATCCATCGCGTTCATCCCCAACTTGCTGGAGTCAAGCAGCGCCAATGTTGCCTGAGGATGGCAGTTGGACGTGATTGAACTGGAAATGAAAAAGGCCCATTGAGGGCCTTTTTCTTGCGCGTGTGGTTCTAGTGAGTTGTTGGCGGGGTGCCCGTGTCTGTGTCGACCGGCGCCAGCGGTTCTTCATCGATATCCACGATGGCGATCAGTGCGAGGAGATTCTTGACCGGCATGTCCTCAACCGTGCCAGGGCAGCGTTCGAGCACATCGATCAGCTCCAGCAGTTCGATGATTCGCAGATCGTAGATACGAAACAGCTTGCGTATGACGCCAAACAAGTCGTGTCGAGAGGGGTCGTGCTGGCCGATCATGCGTTTGACGAAGTTGCCCGCAGCAGGGGAGCTTCCGCAGCGGGTCTCAGCGAGGGCCTGCATGATCTCGCCGATAGTCAGCGAATCGAGCGGTCGCGCGGTGGCAGCCAGGCGCTTCTCGAGGTCGACCCATGCCGAACTGTTCCATTCCAGCGAGTCGGAGATATCGCCGAAGTAGTGAGCGAGGTGGACGGTGACGCGGGTCGGGGCTGCGAGGGAGTCATTGGACATTGCGGAATTCCTCAGGAGAAGTGAGATCCACCGCCCTGCGGAATGCCGATGGGCGCTGGTGCGCCTTTGGCTTCGGAACGCCAATTCCGGCCGCCGGATGTGCGGCGACGGACGGATGCTGCGTGTGATCAGGCAGGCCGTCAATGGCTGGGGCGACGAACTGTGCGGTAGGAACCCTTTCCTTGATCAAACTGTGTCTCAGGACGCGCTTGGGTTGTGCGCCGGGTGCATTCTGTGTGGGCGCGCTGCACTGGCTGCGTCGCGCCAGCTACCATCCAGATGTCAGTTTGAAACCGGTTTTCATGGAGGACACCCCAATGGCGGTGCGGCGACTAAGAGCCACAGATCTGGAGCAGGCCAGTGCGGTGTGCATGGCGTCCTTCATGGAGGCGGTGGCGCCGTCGCTGTCGGCGCTGGGGATTGAGACCTTTACCGGCATCGTGTCGATGAATGGGTTCGCCGACCGCATGTCCGATGACAACGATATGTTTGTCTTCGAGACCGCAGGGCGGGTTGTCGGGGTGGCCGAGCTGATGGGCGGCCAGCACGTGGCGACGCTGTTCGTGGCGCCGGGGTGGCAGGGGCAGGGGGTTGGGCGGGCGCTGATGGCGGCGCTGCTGGAGTGCGCGCGGGGCGAGGTTGTTACGGTGCGGGCGTCGTTGAGCTCGGTGCCGGCTTATGAGCGGTTTGGGTTCCGGATTGCGGGGGAGGTGGGGGAGTATCTGGGGCTGGTGTATCAGCCGATGGAATGTGTGCTTGCTGAGGGGCTAGCGGACTAACAGTCCGCTCTACCGGGACTAATGGTCCGCTCTACCGGGACTGACAGTCCGCTCTACCGGGCGCGTCTGCCGCCTTCGCTCACAAAGCGCTAACGTGATCCCACTTTCACGCGGCCGCCCCTATGCTTCCCCTAAATGAACAGGGCTTTCTCCCGTGCTGCAGGAACAGGAAGACAACAGCGCCAAGTGGCGGATCTACGAAGCCCTTCTGCAGGCAACTCCGGATCTGTCCTACGTCTTTGACCTGGAGCACCGCTTCATCTACGCCAACAAGGCGCTGCTGAACATGTGGGGCATGACCTGGGATGAGGCGATGGGCAAGACCTGCCTGGAGATCGGCTACGAGCCCTGGCATGCGGCGATGCACGATGCGGAAATCGATCGGGTGATCGCTACCAAGCTGCCCATCCGCGGTGATGTGCCTTTTCCGCACGCCACCGAGGGGGTGCGCATCTATGACTACATCTTTACCCCGGTCATTGGTCCCGATGGCGAAGTGGAGGCCATTGCCGGCAGTACCCGTGATGTGACCGAGCGCAAGCGCCACGAGCAGCACCTGCAGCTGCTCATCAACGAGCTCAACCACCGGGTAAAGAACTCGCTGGCCATGGTGCAGTCCATCACCCGCCAGACCTTCCGCAACGCGCAGAACATCGTCGACGCTGGCGAGAAGATCGAAGAGCGCCTGCTGGCCTTGGCCGGAGCGCACGATGTGCTGACCCGGGAAAACTGGCACAGCGCCGATATCCATGATCTGGTCCAGGCCACGGCCGACCTGCACGGCGAAGGTGGACAGCGCTTCGATATCCAGGGCGAACCCGTTCGGCTCGATCCCCGCCGTTCCCTGGCGCTGGCCATGGCGCTGCATGAGCTGGGCACCAACGCGGTCAAGCACGGTGCGCTGTCCGGGCCCGATGGCCGTGTGCGGGTGGAGTGGGGGCAGCGTCAGGTCGATGGGGAGGACGTGATCGAACTGGAGTGGCAGGAGCGCGATGGCCCCCCGGTGCAGCCGCCGGCGCAGCGCGGGTTCGGCTCGCGGTTGCTCGAGCGCGGCCTCAAGCATGATCTGGGCGGCGATGCGGAGCTCACGTTCGAGCCCGAAGGCCTGCGTTATCGGGTATCGATACCGCACGGCGATGACGCGGTCCAGGTGCACCTGTGAGCCCGCGCGTCCTGGTAGTCGAAGACGAATCGCTCATCGCGATGCTTGTCGAGGACGGGCTGGAGACGCTGGGCTACGAAGTGGTGGGTCCGGTGGGCACCGTCGATGCCGCGCTGCGGATCGTGGAGCAGACGCCCTTTGACCTGGCGCTGCTGGACATCAATCTGGGCGGGAAGCAGTCGTTCCCGATCGCCGAGGCACTGGAGTCGCGCGGCATTCCGTACGTTTTCCTGACCGGCTATGACAGGTCCAGCCTTCCGCTGGCGTTCCAGCATCGGTTCGGGTTGCAGAAGCCGTTCCGGATGTCAGCCTTGCAACAGGCGCTGGAGAATCTGCAGGGAAGCAAGCGTGGCGGCAACGCGCCTGCCCATCGCCCCACACTGGGCCAGTGATGACGGCGCGGCGAAATCAGCCGACGGCGCGAATCACTTCTTCAATCAGCACGACGTAGCAGGCCACGAAGTAGACCTTGAGCAGGGCGGGATGCTGCTTGGTGACGAATGCGCGCATGGCATTGATGACGTAGTGGGACGTCAGCATTGTGACCAGCCGGTGAAATTGAGGCAACGGTCACACATTCAGTGCGGTGATGAGAGGCTGCGTGAGCGAGCTTAAAAATCAATAACTTGCGATGGAAGGGTCCGAAAAGCTCTTTACCGTTCGTCGGAAAACTCCTACAAGTGCGGCTGAATACGTAGCGGACGTCTTCACCTGCGAGGTAGCGATTTCACGCCGTTCACGCGCCCCATTCACTATTGCGGCACGCGCCAATCGCTAGCGTGGAGTCCTGTCAGTCAACCCGCATTCCGGGCAAAGGAACAACATGATCAAGTGGGCCATCATCTTCGCCATCATCGGCCTCATCGCCGGCGCACTCGGCTTTGCCGGCATCGGCGGCGCCGCCATTGGCGTGGCCAAGTTCCTGTTCTGGGCCGGCATCATCATCGCCGTCATCCTGTTCCTGCTGGGCATGACGGTCGCCAAGAAGGTGACCTGACCCCCAGGGTCGTAACGTGTAACACCGCCGAAGAAGCCTGCGCAGCGATGCGCAGGCTTTTTTTGGTTCACTCGAAATAGAACGAAACGCCCAGCCCCGCCTGTACATCGGGGCTGTTGCTGTCCAGACCGAGGTCGAAGGACGCGTCCAGCTGCACGCGTCGGGCCGCCATCCACGTCACACCTGCACCGGCCACCGAGGTCGAGGATTCGCCCCGGGTGTGTGTGAAACCGGCCTCGATGTAGGTGCTCACGGTGTCGCTTACGGCCAGGCTGAGGCTGGGCGACCAGGTGAACTCGTCCTCGCCCGCTCCGCGCGTGGCATTGGCATACAGCGCGCCGCTCCACTGGTCGTTGAAGGTGTATTCGTAGCTGGCGCCGAGGTTGTACTGGGTGCCGCCTTCGCTGAAGTCGCGTGAGCCGGTATCGAAGCTGGTGCTGGCCAGCAGTGCGACAGCATGGGTGTCTGAATCGAGGGGAAGGGCGAACTTCAGCGCCAGGCCGCTGTCGCCTGCGCCACGCGTCGTGGTGGAGGGCGCATTGCGCGGGGCTTCGCGCAGGCGGTTCCAGGGGCTCCCGAACGCCTGCAGTTCCAGGTTGGCGCCCAGGCCCGCGCGCAGCAGCAGGTCGGTGCCGTATTGCGTGGTGCGCGTGCCGTCGTCATCGCGGTCGCGTTCGTAGCTGGGCAGCCCCAGTTCCAGTGCGGCGCCGCCGCGCGGCAGCACCGATGCGGAGAAACCCAACCCCGGGCGGTCGAACGCCGGTGTTTCCGCCTCGTCCTGCTGCGCCCACGCAGGCGCGGCCAGCGCCAGCAACACCACCGCCATCACACCACGCATCGCCACACCTGCTGTTGGGAAACAGCTGCAGCCTACTGAGGCGCCGGCAACGCGCCGTGAGGATGTCGCGGCGGTCAGTCGGTAGCGCGGCCGTCATCCTGGCCTGCGTCTTTCTCACGGCGAGCATCGTCATCGCTGTCATCCAGGCCTTGCCGCATGTGGCGCTGGCCGGGCAGGTCCGCCGACAGGACGCGTGAGGGTTCGGCGACCAATGGGCTGCGGCTTTGCGCATGCACGCGCGACAGGGGCGTGCGCGGATCGGGCAGCACCCAGAAACCATTGCTCAGTTCCGGCCGGCGTGCCACCTCGTGGTCCAACGGCGGGGTGGGGTCTTCCTCTTCCGGATCAAACCACTGCAGGTCCTGTCGCCTGCCGCCTTCTTCATGCTCATGGTCGTGCGCGCTGTCGCGGTCGTCCGCGGCCGAAGGCGTCATCGCATCCAACGCGTCGGCGGCTTCCTGCCAGCCCGGCGCATCGGCGCCTACCGCCTCGGCGAGCGGGGTGGGCGATTCAATGCGCGGTGGGAACGGCGGTGGGATATCGGAAGGAACTCGCATGGGCAGTGCGTCCGCTGCGCTGGAAGGGAAACCGGACAGTGATCCCGCCCACGCCGGTTTTCAACGCAACAAGTCGCAAACTACCCCACCGCGCGGGCTACGCCGGGCGGGTCAGCGCCAGCAGGCCTTCCAGCAACCTGGCGGCACGCGGCTGCCCGTCATCGTCGATCGGGCAGGCCATGGACTGCAGCCAGAAGCCGTGCGCGGCGCGGCGCGCGGCGGTGAGGCGGTGGTCGTCGCCTTCGCCGGGGTGGCGCAGCAACTGCTCCTGGATCCACCGCTTCAGGGCCTGGGCGATTTCGGGATCCGGCCGTCCGCGCGGCATACCGGCGCCCGGTTCGGGCGGCAGCAGGCACGCACGGAAAATGGCGGTGACATAGGCGCGGGAAAAGCGTCCATGGCGATCCGGATCCTGTTCGATCAGCGCCTGTACGGCCTGGTCGAACGAGACCAGCGCGGCAACCAGCGCCGGTGCATCTGCAGGGTCTTCAGTGCTCAGCATCGGGAAAGGTCGGCTCATGTGAGGGCCTGCGGTAGTTGCGGCGGCGTGGTGCCCGCCTGCGCGAGCACCCCATGCAGCAGTTCAATCACCCGTTCGCCCTGGCCGTTGCAGGCCAGTTCGAAGGTGGTATGGCCGCCCAGGGCGGCCAGTGGGGCATGCAGGATCCATTGCAGTACCTGGGTGCGGTCCGGCTCGATCTGCAGCGCTACGTTGGCGACACGGCGTACGATCCCTTCGCGCATGGTCAGAATCCGTAAGTGAGCGCCAGCAGCGCGGTATCCATGTGGTCGCCCCGGGTCATCGGGCTGTCCTTCACCGCGCTGGAAAGCAGGGTGCGGCGCAGCGATGCGGTGGCGGTCCAGTGCGCGCCCAGCGGCATCAGCGCGGTGACATCCATGTACGGCGCCACGCCGCTGCCGGCCCTGTAACGCGCCAGGCCGCTGCGCTGCGCTTCCTCGGCACTGATGCCGAAGTAGTAATCGTTGAGCGCGCTGCTTGCGTAGTTCACGCCCACGCCGGGAATCAGCACGACCTTGCCGGTTGGAATCGGGTAGGCGTACTTTGCATCGGCCGCGATGCCGCCGCCGTGGCCGCTCACTTCGGCCAGCACGTTGGCCTGCAGCACGCCCCACGGTGCGGTATGGCGTACGGCGGCACCGGCCATCGCCGAGAGGTTGCGGTTGTCGAGCTGGCGCAGCTGCAGGTCATCGGTGTCCTTGCGCTTGAAGCGCATCACGTGCGGCTGGGCCAGCAGCGAGACTTCGGTTTTCTCGTTGTCGAACAGGGTGTAGCCGATGCTGCCGCCACGGAAATGGAACTTCCTGCCTTCGTAATTGATGACCGGTACGGGCAGCACGTCGGTGTCATAGCCGGCGTAGGGAGATTTCTGCGCTACCACGGCCAATCCCAGGCTGCTGCGGGGTCTTTCGCCGGGGGCGGCCTGGGCCAGCACGCTGCCGCTGGCCAGCAGGCCCAGCAGGGTGATGCCTGCCGTTGCTGCCTTCCGTGAACCGATCTGCATGGGTACTGCTCCTGGGGGACGATCAAACGCCCATGATGTCCCCCGGACATTGTGGGAACGTTGCGCCGGCCAGCGCGGTACCATCGGCGCCCATCCCCCCTGTTGCCCGTATTGCCATGCGCATCCTGCTGCTCGAAGACGACCCCGAACTGGCAGGCGCCATCCAGGCCAGCCTGGGCCGGCATGGCATGGTGGTGGACCTGGTGGTGTCGATGGCGCAGGCCGCCGAAGCGCTGAAATCCGGCGTACACCAGGTGCTGCTGCTGGACCGGCAGCTGCCCGATGGCGATGGCGCCAATTTCGTGCGGGTGGCACGCAGCCACGTTCCCAACCTGCCGGTGATCATGCTCACCGCGCGCGATTCGGTGGCCGACCGCGTGGTCGGGCTGGATGTGGGCGCCGACGATTACCTGACCAAACCGTTCGCGGTGGAAGAGCTGCTGGCGCGGATCCGCGCGATTTCGCGGCGGCCGGCGCAGATCACCCTGCCGGTGCTGGCGCTGGGGCGGCTGCAGTTTGATTTCGTGGCACGCCAGGCCAGCGTGGCCGGTGCGCTGCTGGCACTGCCGCGCCGCCAGCTGCTGGTGCTGGAAGCACTCGCGCTGCGCCAGGGCCGCACGGTGGCGCGCGCGGCGCTGCAGGAAGCGGTGTATGGCTTCGATGATGAGATCCAGTCCAACGCGCTCGATGCACACGTTTCCAAGCTGCGCCGCGCGCTGGCCGATGCCGATGCGCAGGTGGAAATCCACGTGATGCGCGGCATCGGCTACCTGCTCAAGGAAACGGCATGAAATTCCTCAAACCCGGCTCGCTGTCCTTCAGCCTGGCCTGGAAGATCTGCCTGATCCAGATGACCATGGTGGCGGTGGGCCTGACCGGCATGGTGTTGATGTACGGCGACCGTGGCGCGGCGTATATCGACTGGAAAACCAGCCAATCGGTGGCCGAGGCGATCCATGTGGAGGGCGATGCGCTGCGCGTGGATTGGGATGCGGTCAACGAAGCGGTACCTGACCGCCCGGCTACGTTCTGGTTTGCCGCCGCCGATGAGCAGGGCCGGACGCTGGAGCAGGGCAACGTACCGGCCGCGTTCCGCCCACTCGTGCAGCAGCTGCAGCACGTGGAGCCCACCGATGTGCGCACGCGCACGCACGGGGTGGAGCTGGCGATGCGGGTGTGGGTGACCGAGCCCGATGGCGGCCGCATCCACGTGATGCTGGGCGGCATTCCGCATCGCGGCCTGTGGCGGCAGATGCTGGTGGTGATCGGCTACCTGGGCGGCTGGATCACCCTGCCGCTGATCGTGATCACGCTGGTGGTGGCGCCGTGGGCAATTCATCGCTCGCTGCGCGGGGTGAACCGGGTGGCGGCGCAGGCCGCGGCGATCCAGATCACCGAACGCGGGCGCGGCCTGGATACCCACGCCGTACCGCGCGAGATCGTACCGCTGGTGGATGCATTCAATGCAGCCGTGCGGCGCATTGGCGAGAGCTACGATGCGCAGGATCGCTTCCTGGTGGGCGCGGCGCATGAGCTGCGCATGCCCATTGCGATCCTGGCCACGCGCATTGCCGACCTGCCGCCGGGGCAGGTGCGTCCGCGCCTGCAGCGCGACTTGGGCCGGCTGAGCAACATCGCCGAACAGCTGCTGGACCTGCAGCGGCTGGATCACCACCGCAGCCAGCACCAGCGCATCGACCTGACCGCGTTGACCGGCGAGGTCGCCGCCGATGTGGCGCCACTTCTGATCGATGCCGGCTACGAATTCGCAGTGGAGGCACCGGAGGCGCCGGTGTGGGTGCTGGGCGATCCCGATGCGCTGCACCGGGTGATCAGCGGGCTGCTGCAGAACGCCATCGCCCATGGCGGCGGGCGTGGCCTGGTGGTGGTGGAGCTGCAGGCCGGCGGGGTGCTGTCGGTGAGTGACGAGGGCGATGGCGTGCCCGAGCAGGCCCGGCAATCGATCTTCGAACCGTTCCACCGGCTGCGCCCCAGTGGCAGCGGCAGCGGGCTGGGGCTGTACCTGGCGCGCGAGATCATGCTGCGCCACGGCGGCAGCATCGTGGCCGAAGAGGCGGCCAGCGGCGGTGCACGGTTTGTGATGACCTTGCCGGTGGTATAGGGAAAGTGCGGTGCCGGGTATAGGGCGGATACCAATATCAGACTAATCCGATAGTTCGGTATCGGCTTCAGCCGTATGGTGCGGGTCAGGGATAACCCCCGGAGTGCACCATGAACATTACCGTGAAGCACGCTGACCACCGCTGGTGCGTTCTTGACCCCAGCCGCAATGAAGCCGCCGCCTTCGCCGAAGGCGCGGTGGCCTTCGATTTCGCCGACAACCTGGCACGTGAGCAGCACGCGGAAACCGGGCGCAGCGTTGGCGTGCGGGTGGAAGTGGAAGACGCGTTTGTCGATGTGGTCCGCTACGGCTGAGCGCCGGAACCGGTCAGCTGCGCGTTGGCTAGTTGAATCGACCCTGAAATCAGCGACCTTCGGCCTATAGGCGAAGGGCCTCGCTTGCCTGATCCTGTGCCTATTCACAAACCGGATCGAGGCAGGCATGAGGAACAACGCGATGGCGAACGGAACGCACAAGTGGGTGTGGGCGCTGCTGCCGGCGCTGCTGGCTGCAGGCGCTGCCGCCCAAGCGCAGCAGTACGACCGTTACCGTGACGATGGCTACAACGATGGCCCGGTGCGCTGCGAATCGATCAAGGGCCGCACCCAGCAGTGCCCGATTGAGGGCCGCGCGCGGCTGGTGCGCCAGCTGTCGGGAACCCAGTGCATCGAGGGCGACAACTGGGGCCAGGCACGCAACGGCGTGTGGGTCACCCGGGGGTGCCGCGCGGAGTTCGTGGCCGAAGGCCGGCGGCCTTCGCATGGCAATGGCAACGGCTGGGGCAACAACGGCGGTGGCTGGGGCAATGGTGGGCGCGGCCAGGTGATCAGCTGCGATTCCAACGACAACCGCATGCGCCGTTGCAACGTCAGCATCCGCCGCGAGGCCCGGCTGATCCGCCAGACCTCACGCAGTGCCTGCGTGGAAGGCCGCACCTGGGGCTGGAACCGCGATGGCGTCTGGGTCAACGGCGGTTGCCGCGCGGAATTCGAAATCCGGTAAGGGCGTAACGCTTCCGCGCGGGATTTGGGGTCAGGCGCTCAGCGCCTGACTGCCCAGATTCGGCCAACGCTTCAACACGGCGGCACGGATACCCGCGGCATCAATCCCCGCTTCGGCCAGCAGGTCTTCGCGGCTGGCATGGTGCTGGAAGCTGTCCGGCAGGCCCAGGTGCAGGAACGGGCGCAGCACGTCTTCTGCATTGAGCAGCTCGGCCACGCCGGACCCGGCGCCACCGGCCACCACGTTGTCTTCGATGGTCACGAAGCCCTGATGGGTCTTGGCCAGCTCCAGCAGCAGCGCGCGGTCCAGCGGCTTGATGAAACGCATGTTGACCACGCTCAGGCCCAGCTCGCGGCCCACCGCTTCGGCGGCCGGCACGGTGCTGCCAAACGCCAGCAGCGCGATGCGGCTGCCCTGCACGCGCAGGTCGGCCTTGCCGATCTCCAACGTGGACAGATCGTTGCCGGCGTCCACGCCGGTGCCGCTGCCACGCGGGTAGCGCACGGCGGCCGGGCCGTCGTACTGCAGGCCGGTGCTGAGCATCTGCCGGCATTCGGCTTCGTCGGCCGGGGCCATCACCACCATGTGCGGCACGCAGCGCAGGAAGCTCAGGTCCAGGTTGCCCGCATGGGTGGCACCGTCCGGGCCAACCACGCCGGCGCGGTCGATGGCGAACAGCACATCCAGCTTCTGAACGGCCACGTCATGCACGAGCTGATCGTAGGCGCGCTGCAGGAACGTGGAGTAGATCGCTACCACCGGCTTGGCGCCCTGGGTGGCCATGCCCGCGGCCAGCGTGACCGCGTGCTGCTCGGCAATGGCCACGTCGTGGTAGCGCTCCGGGTATTCCTTGCTGAAACGCACCAGGCCAGAGCCTTCGCGCATGGCCGGGGTGATGCCCAGCAGGCGCGGTTCGGCGGCGGCGGCATCGCACAGCCAGTCGCTGAACACATCGGTGTAGGTGGGCTTCTTGGCGCCGCCCTTGGCGATCAGGCCCTTGTCCGGGTCGAACGGGCCCACCGCGTGGTAACCGATCTGGTCACCCTCGGCGCGCTCGTAGCCCTTGCCCTTGGTGGTCATCACGTGCAGCAGCTTCAGGCCCTTCAGGCCCTTGAGCGTCTTCAGCGTGGCCACCAGCGCGGGCACGTCGTGGCCATCGATGGGGCCGGTGTAATGGAAGCCCATTTCCTCGAAGAAGGTGGACGGCACGAACATGCCCTTCCAGTGTTCTTCCCAGCGCTTGACGAAGCGCGCCGACGGGGATTTCTTCTTGTCGCCCAGGATCCGCTTGCCGCCTTCGCGCAGGGCATTGAGCGTGCGGCTGCCGGTGGCCCTGCCGAGCATCTTGGTCAGCCCGCCCACGGCTTCGGAGATCGACATGTTGTTGTCGTTGAGGATCACCAGCAGGTTCGGTTCCTGCTCCATGCCACCGGCATGGTTGAGTGCCTCGTAGGCCATGCCGGCGGTCATCGCGCCATCGCCGATCACCGCCACCACCTTGCGGTCGTCGCCTTCAAGCTGGCGCGCGATCGCCATGCCCAGCGCCGCCGAGATGGAGGTGGAGGAATGGCCGACCCCGAAGGTGTCGTACTCGCTTTCCTCGCGCTTGGGGAACGGCGCCACGCCATCCTTCTGCTTGACGGTGTGGATCTCGTCGCGGCGGCCGGTCAGGATCTTGTGCGGGTAGGTCTGGTGGCCCACGTCCCACACCAGCTGGTCGACCGGGGTCTGGTACAGGTAGTGCAGGGCCACGGTGAGTTCGATCACGCCCAGGCCGGCGCCGAAATGGCCGCCACTCTTGCCTACCGATTCGATCAGGTAGGCACGCAGTTCATCCGCGATGGCGGGCAGTTCGGATTCTTCGAACCTGCGCAGGTCATCCGGGTTCTGGATGCGCGACAGGCGGGGATAGCGTGCGGAATCGATCATTTTTATCGCGCTTCTTCTCAAGCGCCTATTTTCGCCCCCAAACCGGGGTGGGGCAAGCAAACCGCTCCGCCGGTGAGCAAAGGGTGAGGGTTTCCTGCGACAACGTGTCGCAGGTTCAGGCGGCGAGCTTGGAGCGTTTGGGCAGCTGCGCCTTCAGGAACGCCATCTGGTCGGCCAGGATGTTGCGGTTGGAGAGGATCATGTGTTCGATCCAGCTGGGCCGGTAAGGCACGGCCAGCAAGGGCATGCCGGCCTGCTGCGGGGTGCGGTCGCTCTTGCGCGAGTTGCAGTGGAAGCAGGCGCTGACCACGTTTTCCCACACGTCCAGGCCGCCCTTGGACAGCGGCATGACGTGGTCGCGGGTCAGCTGCGGGCGGTGGAACTGTTGGCCGCAGTACAGGCACAGGTGCGCATCGCGCGCGAACAGCGCCTGGTTGGACAGGTTCGGGGTGGGATCGATGGCACGGGAACGGGCGTGGCCGCGCGCGGCGATGATCGGGTGCAGGTCAACCCCGCTCTGCAGGCCGGTCAGGCGGTTGATGCCACCGTGGATGTGCAGGCAGGGATCACCCAGGGTCCAGGCAACGGCATCGCGCGAGTAGAGGCAGGCGGCGTCCTGCCAGTTGATCCAGTCCAGTACGCGTCCATGGGCGTCCAGGGACAATAACCGGACGCTGCCGGGCCGATGCAGGGAAACGATCGGCGATACCTCGGCGACCGGGGCGGGCGAGGCTCCGGTATCGATCAGACCTAAGCTCGTAGTGTCTGTCTCCATCGGGAAAACAGCTTATACCGGATTCGTTGCAATTTGGGTATGGGCGCGAGCGTCCCTACCCACGCCCCCTTGATCATCAAGGGGGCGTTCGGGCCTTCACTCCCCGAAACGGGCGTCTTCCATGGCCATGAGCGATTCCGCGCCGGCCTGGATTGCTGCCGCATGGCTGAGCGTGCGCGGCAGCATGCGGGCGAAGTAGAAGCGGGCGGTTTCGCGCTTGGCCTGCTTGAAGGCCTCGCTCTGCGAGGACGCATCCGCGGCGGCCACGCTGCGGGCCCACCAGTACGCCAGCACCACGTAGCCGGAATAGAACAGGTAATCGAAGCTGGCCGCGCCCAGTTCGTCCGGGTTGGTGGCCGCGCGCTGCAGCGTCGCCATGGTCAACTGGCCCCATTCCTGGGCCTTGGCGCGCAGCGGGGCGATGAACTCGGCCAGCGCTTCGTTGCCTTCGTTGGCCTTGGCGAAGGCCTCGATCTCGGCCAGCATCAGCTTCAGCCCGGCGCCCTGGCTGGCGGCGGTCTTGCGGCCGATCAGGTCCAGCGCCTGGATGCCGGTGGTGCCTTCATACAGCGTGGTGATGCGTGCATCGCGGGCCAGCTGCTCCATGCCGTGCTCGTGGATGTAGCCGTGGCCACCGAAGCACTGCAGGGCGTTGTAGGTGTTCTCGATGCCCCATTCGGTCTGGCAGGCCTTGGAGATCGGGGTGAGGAAGCTCACCAGGGTCTCGGCGCGCTCGCGTTCGCCGGCATCGTCGGCGTGGTGGGCCACGTCGATCAGGGTGGCCGCGTGCAGCGCAAGCAGGCGGCTGCCTTCCACCAGCGACTTGATCGAGAGCAGCATGCGGCGCACGTCCGGGTGGACCAGGATCGGGTCGGCCGGCTTGTCCGGGTTCTTCGGGCCGCTCAGCGAACGCGACTGCAGGCGTTCACGCGCGTACTTCAGTGCGTTCTGATACGCGCGCTCGGACAGGCCGATGCCCTGCAGGCCCACGCCCAGGCGCGCGGTGTTCATCATGGTAAACATCGCCTGCAGACCTTTGTGCGGCTGGCCGACCAGGTAGCCTTCGGCGCCGTCGAAGTTCATCACGCAGGTGACCGAGCCCTTGATGCCCATCTTGTGTTCGATCGAGCCGCAGCGCAGCGCGTTGCGCTCGCCGACGTTGCCGTCACGGTCGACCTTGAACTTCGGGGTGACGAACAGCGAAATGCCCTTGGCACCGGCCGGCGCGTCGGGCAGCTTGGCCAGCACCAGGTGCACGATGTTGTCGGTGAGGTCGTGTTCGCCGGCGGTGATGAATATCTTGGTGCCGGTGATGGAATAGCTGCCATCGGCATTGGGTTCGGCCTTGGTCTTGAGCAGGCCCAGGTCGGTGCCGCAATGCGGTTCGGTCAGGCACATGGTGCCGGTCCAGCGGCCCTCGATCAGCGGCTTGAGGAACGCATCCTGCTGCCAGGCTTCGCCGTGCTGCTTGAGCGCTTCCATGGCGCCATGCGAGAGCAGCGGGAAGTTGCCCCACGCCAGGTTGGCGGCGTTGATCATTTCGTTGAGCGGCACGCCCAGCGTGTGCGGCAGGCCCTGGCCGCCCAGTTCGGGGGCTGCGGTGAGGCCGGTCCAGCCGCCATCGACGAACTGCGCGTAGGCCTGCTTGAAGCCGGGCGGGGTGGTTACTTCGCCGCTGGCCTGGTCGAGCACGCAGCCGATTTCATCGCCCACGCTGTTGAGCGGCGCCAGCACGCTGGTGCTGAAGCGGCCGGCTTCTTCCAGCACCGCATCGACCACATCGGTGGTGGCATCGGCGAAACCCAGGCGGGCAAACAGCGGCTCCACCTTCAACACGTCATGCAGGGCGAAGCGGATATCGGAAAGCGGGGCGGTGTAGCTGCTCATCGTCAGGTCTCGATCAGATGCGGGGATCAGGTGGAAGCGGTGGTGGGGTCAGCGCAGCACGCCGGGCAGGCCGGGGGCCTGGTTGAGGGTGCTGCGGCTGTCGATCTCGAAGCTGCGCTGCTTCTTTTCCTGCGGGGTGGCGGCCACGGTGCCCTTGAGCGAATAGCCCAGGGTGCGGTTGCCGGCCAGGGCGTCGGCCACCACGATGCGCGCGGCCGAGGAGGGCTGCAGTTCCACGTTGATGACATCGGCCGAGACGCCGCCGATGGAGATGGCCGGGCGTACGCTCACCTTGCCGGCATCCTGGTCGCCCACCTGCATCTGCAGCTCCACGTTGTCGAAGGTCATGGGCATGGAGCTGAAGTTCTGCAGGCGCAGGGCCAGGGTCCAGTTGCCGTTGGCGCCCACGGTCAGCTGCTGCACGCTGGCAGCCGGCGGCGAGACGCGCTTGACGTTGGTGTTGCAGGCGGTCAGCGCAACGGCGGTGCCGGCCAGCAGGGCAACGGTAAGAACGGTACGGAGGCGGTGGAACATGGGCGCAAATCCTCGTGCAGGTGCCGCGTAGATAAGAGCATACTACGGCGTATGGTAGTTGTGCGGGTGTAGGGGGTGCGGCTACCGGCCGTGGGACGCAGGCCGGTAGGTATCGACCGTTGGTCGATACGCATCCTAAGACAAGCGAAGGTGCATTCAGGTTTCAGGCGCGCCGGCGATCAATCCACCGGGGCCATCACCTTCAGGGGCGCCAGGTCATACCCCATCGCTTCGGCTTTGGCCTTCAGGCTGGCGAACAGCGCGGCATCCATCGTCGGCGAGCGCGACAGGATCCACAGGTACCTGCGGTCCGGGTCACCCACCACCGCCCACTGGTAATCCGGGTCCAGCGCGATCACCCAGTAGTCGGCCCAGACCAGCGGCACCCAGGCCAGCCAGTCCGGCACGAAGCGCACCTGCAACTGGCCCGGTTCACCTTCCACCGGCCGCGCCACGCCCTCGGCTGCAATGCGCTCGCCATCGCCGGTGCGGCAGGCGTTGTGCACGCTGATGCGGCCATCGGCGCGCAGCGCGTAGGTAGCGGTGATGTCGCCCACGCATTTCTTCTGGAACGACACGGGCAGGTGCGCGATTTCATGCCACTGGCCCGCGTAGCGGCCCATGTCCAACGCAGGCACTGAACGCACCGGTTCCACCGCGTGGGTGGTGACGGAGGTCAACAACAGTGCAGCAGCAAACAGGGCAGGGCGAAGGCGCATGGGTGTCTCCCGGCAGGAGGCCCGAGCTTAGGGGGGAGGACGTTGGCGGGTGTAAAGGTTTTGTCAGCCGGTGCTGATCAGGGTGCGAAACGAACGTGGCGCGGGTCGCTTACCTGGAGCTGGGTCTGGAAGTAGTACTTGCCGGAGGGCTTGCCGTCGTGGGTGAACGCGATGGTGGTGCGGCGGGCCGTGCCCTGTACCAGCAGGCGACGGTTGACCAGGTATTCCAGCGGCATGCCCAGCTGCTTCTGCAGTGCTTCGCGTTGCGTGGCATCCAGCGACACGTTCAACGCAAGCTGATGACGGTAGTCGCGTTCGCTGTTGAGGTAGATGCGGTCTTCGGTGACGTCGGTGTTCTTGACTGTGAACACGAAGGTGCCACTGATGCCGCGCTGCGGATCTTCGTTGGCGGCGAACACGGCTTCGGCGGGGGTGATCCAGCCTGGCGTCACCGTCGGCATCGGCGCGTTGGGGGCGGTCATCGCCGTCTGGTGCGCACAACCAACACTGAGCAGCAGCAACGGCAGAAGCAAAGCAACGCGCATGGGACATCCTTGTTCAATGACGGTGTCCGCATTGTGCATGTGCCTGCCTGCAATGCCACTACAGCAATGCAAAAAAAAAGACCTGCATTTCTGCAGGTCTTTTGGATTCATGGTGGCCGAGGACGGAATCGAACCGCCGACACGGGGATTTTCAATCCCATGCACCAGTAGAAAATATCTATTAGATCAAACACTTTAGTAGCCTTACTAATTGCTGCCTGTAGCGCTAAGTGTTTGATCCATAGCGACAGCTATCCCACCCGCCCGTGCAATTTCCGTGCAACTTTTTCGATCCTCTCAGCATCGCTGGCCAGGTGCTCGGGTGAGAGGTGGGCGTAGCGCAGCACAGACTGGTAGGAGCGCCAGCCACCCAGCTCCATGAGGCTCCGCAGGCTGGTGCCGGCCATGACGTGCCAGCTCGCCCAGGTGTGCCGCAGGTCGTGCCAAGCCAGCGGCTCGATCCTTGCCCGGCGCTGGGCGGCGTACCACCCGGTGTTACTTGCCCGGACGTATGGCTGGCTGTTCTTCTCCGCCCCGCTGGGGAACACCCATGGGTTCCCAGCCACCCTCTTCGCGCGCTGCTCCAGCAGGATGTCCATCGCGTTTCGGTTGAGGGGTGCGCCGATGGCCTTCTTCGCCTTTGCCTGCCTCCCCTTGATCCACGCTACCCGCCGGTCCAGGTCCACCTGATCCCACATCAGCCGCAGCACGTTCTGTTCGCGCCAGCCCGTGGCCAGGGCGAACAGGAAGGGTGGCCGCAGGTGGGGTGCCAGCTCGTCGTGGAGCCTCACGGCCTCGGTCTGGGTAAGCCACCGGTAGTCCTCGGCACCGTCCACTTCCTTGATCCGGATGGAGGGCACGGCATCGATCCACCCGCGGCGCTGGGCGTCCTTCAGGATGGACCGGATCAGGGCCATCATCCGGTCTACCGTGGCCTGCGAGGTCGTTTCCTCGGTGAAGGGTTGACCCTCCTTGTCGCGCTGCTTGTTCTTGGGCTCCGCCTTGCGCGCGCTGGATACCATCGCCAGGACATCGGCGTTGATCTCGTCCAGATGCAGGTGGCCAAGGTGCGGTGACAGCCATTTCAGGTTGTGCTGATCCTTCTTGATGCTGCGCTTCGCCTTGTGGTCTTCGAACCAGGCGACGACCGCCTCAGTCCAGAGGCGGCGGGGTTTCTCGCCCAAGCGGGCTACGCGGTACTGCTCCGCGTGGATTTTCGACGCCCACTCGGTAGCGAGCTCACGGTCGACAGTCCCAGAGCTTCTAAATACTTCGCGTCCGTTGGGAGCGGTGAAACGGATCCAGAGGATGCCTTTCTTGCCGCGCGGTTCAAGTCGGTAGGGATGGCGGGCCATTCGGGTTGCTTTGCATCCATGAGATATGCGTCAAGTGCCGCGCGGAGGAACCGCCAGTTGCCGCCGACCTTGCGGCCTGGCGGCCCCTTCCGCTTGCGCATCCAGTTGCGTAGCGTGACGGGGTGGTACTGCAGGTAGGCGGCGGCCGTTTCAAGGTCCATCACGTCCGGCCACAGGACTTCAGCGGCGCCCATGGGCACCTCCGGCCCGCTGGCGCGGCGGTGAGGGCGGGGCTAGGCCGAAATCCAACTGCACTACGTTGTCGGCCGCCGGTCCGGTGATCGCCGGGAGCACCTTCCGGGCGCTACGGGGTGCCCGGTTGACCCGGCGCCATTCGGCCAGGGCAGCGTCCGGCTCCGCGTGCTTGCTGGTAGCCCGGCAGCGGCATTCGACCAGGTGGCCGCCGCCGGCGGCGAGGCCGCGCAGATCGTGGATGTGTCGAGCGCTGTGGCCAGCGGCGCATTTGGGCAGGCCCTCGGGGTGGCTTACTTGGCGCTGGGTCACTGAGGGTTCTCCATGCTGACCGCTTCAGCTCCCAAGCCTTGTGAACCGTCACCGCGGTTGGCAGACTCAGGCTGGGAGTAGAGGCTTTGGTTGAAATGGCAAAAAAGCAGGCACCTGAGTCTTTCCATAGCGTCACGCTTTCGGTTTCCGGATCGGAGCGCCCGTATACGGCGAACATTTGGCGAGGTAGCGCTACGGAGTGGAAATTGCTTTCTGTGGAGGTGCACCGCTGCGGCACCGTGGAAGTGAACATGCCGCCGTTCGGGTCCTGCCGCTCGGTACTCGAACAAGCGGAGAGGGTGGCTATGGATAAGCTGAT
>NZ_JAGXKC010000500.1:0-255 GCF_019091045.1 Stenotrophomonas sp. GbtcB23
AGTGCGATGGCCTTCCGGGCTAACTCCTCCGGCAACGCATCGAAGGCAGGAAAATCCTGACGGTACTCAAGATACACGCCCGCACGGCCGTAAACCTGGTTCCAAGTGTTGACCTCGCTCTCTTTGACATCAAGAGCGCGCCAATGCCGACGCAGAACATCTTCGTAAATTTCCCGCACTTCAGGCGAGAACAGGGAATCGACAAGAGCAATGTCATCGATGAAGCGCTCGTCGACCGAGTTTCCTTTTCGTTTT
>NZ_JAGXKC010000501.1:0-254 GCF_019091045.1 Stenotrophomonas sp. GbtcB23
TAATAAGTGCAAGGCAAACTTCGGCAGCGGGTATTCCTGGAATCAGGGCATGTCGTCGTGTGAACCGGACGAAGGCAAATGCCCGGACGGCAAGCCTACGAATTCCCTTGGTCAGTGCAAGCCAGAGCCGTGCCCGGCAGGCAAGGTCCAACAGGCCGATGGCACGTGCAAGAACAAAGAAAACGAATGTCCGGCCGGTCAGATTAAATCGCCCGATGGCAAGTGTCTGCCCGGCGAGGGCCAGTGCGCGAAGG
>NZ_JAGXKC010000502.1:0-254 GCF_019091045.1 Stenotrophomonas sp. GbtcB23
CGAACCCACCAGAATCCGCTTGGGCTTATGCCAGCCGAGGTGGGGGCGAGGGGTGGAGCGGATGGACGCATCGTTGTCATTGGAATGCATGGTGGCTCTCCTGAGTGTCTCCCTCGCCGGAATGGCGAGGGAGTCGGGAGGCTGAAAACCGTGTAAAGGTACGGTGCGGCGTATTCCCGCGAGGGTGTTGTATTTCGCCACCCTCCCGACGTAAAACGTCCAACGTTTCCCTTACGGAGTTTTCAGACTCCAGT
>NZ_JAGXKC010000503.1:0-254 GCF_019091045.1 Stenotrophomonas sp. GbtcB23
CGATCGGTGACGTCGGCGCCTGCGAAGACCTGGGCGGCTTCGGCTTCTTCGATGGCGGATCTGGAAAGGCCCGAAATGGCGGGAAGTTCCTCCACCGTCATTCCCGTCATGGCGCGTGCGGCACGCAATTGAGATGCTGTCAGCATGGGATTTGATCTGGAGCGGAAAGGCCTGAAGTCAAGCCCGGACCGAGGCCGGTGGGCGGCGTGTTCCTTGCGATCTCTGGTAGCGGTGTTCGAGCGCGGCTGAGCCCC
>NZ_JAGXKC010000504.1:0-254 GCF_019091045.1 Stenotrophomonas sp. GbtcB23
GGCGCGGCCGCCAAGCCTTGCGGCGCGCATCTATTCGTCGTCCAGCCGGGTCCTTCGCAAGCTCGCCGATGAGCCGCTGGGCATGATTGGCTTCACGATCCTGGCACTTCTTGTGGTCGTGGCGATCTTTGCTCCTCTGATCGCCCCCTATGACCCCGCCCGCCAGATGCTCAGCAACGCCTTGCAGCCGCCGAGCCTTGCCCATCTGGCAGGAACGGACGAGTTCGGCCGCGATATCTTCTGCCGGTTGATCT
>NZ_JAGXKC010000505.1:0-254 GCF_019091045.1 Stenotrophomonas sp. GbtcB23
CGGAACCCGACGACAGTGCCCCAGAGCTACCGGGAGAGGCGGCCGGCAGCATGAAACCCCGGCGCGACCGCGCCGTGTTCTCGCCCATCAGTATCTTCTCGTCTGACGCGGACACCGTACGTCGGTCTGCAAATCCAGTCATCGAACCCCGCACGCCTTTCGATCGGACAGTGACGCAAGCCCGTCCCGATCTGCTTTCCGGCGTGCCAGAAGACTACGCGGCCCCTGCAATGGAAATCGCTGCTGAGGAGGAT
>NZ_JAGXKC010000506.1:0-254 GCF_019091045.1 Stenotrophomonas sp. GbtcB23
CGCCGACATCATCCAGACGATCGGGCTGCTTGAGAAATATTCCGGCATGCCGAACGGCTTCGTCAAACCCGAAATGATCTACACCGATGCCTATCTGCCGGCACGCCCTTAAAGCAGTAGGCCAGCCTCGACCACGGAGCGCCGCGACACGCGCGGCGCTCCGGATGCCCGAGCGATCTTTCTTGGAGATCCGTCGCTCCGTTTTGCGATCTGGCAAGAAATTCGCTTCGCAGGGAAACGGGCACTCCTCAGAG
>NZ_JAGXKC010000507.1:0-254 GCF_019091045.1 Stenotrophomonas sp. GbtcB23
CGTCATCATCATCCGGATAGGTCGTCGTGGTCGTCTGAAGCCCTGTCTCAGGATTCGTGACAGCCGTCGTGATCGGCCCCCGGTAACGGGAACGGTTTACCGTACCCGTCTTTTACAGGGCAGCCGGAAGCGCAGACAGCGTGCTGATCAGTATGGCCGAGCCGAAACGCTTCATGAAATGCGTAATGACCTTTCCGACCATGCCGGACGTGCCCAATTCATCGGTGCCGATCGAGCCGAGTTTCAGGGTCACG
>NZ_JAGXKC010000508.1:0-254 GCF_019091045.1 Stenotrophomonas sp. GbtcB23
GGCACCGGTTTCGGCGGCATGGTCGGAATAATTGAGGCCGATGCAGATGAATTTGCCGGTGCCGGCCACGCAGGGGCCGATGCGGGCCGGCTGCAGTTCCGGCAGGCTTTTGGGATCGTTAGCGGCGATCTTCGCCAGCCCTTCCGGGGAAATGGCGGCCCCGGCGAGATCGGCCACATGGCCGGAAAGGTCACGGATCTTGCCCTGGTCATCCAGGATTGCCGGCTTTTCATGGCCCGGCTCGCCAACACGCA
>NZ_JAGXKC010000509.1:0-254 GCF_019091045.1 Stenotrophomonas sp. GbtcB23
TAGCCGAACAAGGCAGAAGGCCCAACGTCGCGGATCTAGGGAAGGCGCGATCCATCGGCATTGCGGCTTACCTGGGCGAACGCAGGGATACAGCGCTGCCTTCGCCATGAGAAACTGGGCCTTGGTTGCAATCGGGCATCAAGGCGACTTATGCATCGTCGCGAACAGAACAATCTTACACCACCAGCACAGGGGAGGCTAAAATGGCCAAGGGCCAAATGCGCAGCAATCGGGAAGCTCGAAAACCGAAGAAG
>NZ_JAGXKC010000051.1:0-16647 GCF_019091045.1 Stenotrophomonas sp. GbtcB23
GACAACGTGAAGATGGTCGTGACCCTGATCAACCCGGTCGCCATGGACGAAGGCCTGCGCTTCGCGATTCGTGAAGGTGGCCGTACCGTCGGCGCCGGCGTGGTCTCCAAGATCATCAAGTAATCTGCACTACCGGCGGCAGCACAGCGCTGCCGGTCTCGCGAACGGCGGGCCGGGAACCTCGGTCCGCCTTCGCCGTCTCAGGGAAGGCAGTTTTTTCAGTACGCCAGTAGCTCAATTGGCAGAGCAGCGGTCTCCAAAACCGCAGGTTGGGGGTTCGAGTCCCTCCTGGCGTGCCACTTCTCCCTTCCAGCGGCCATGCCGCCTCAGCAGCCAGAGCCGGATGAACAGCAAGATCGAGCATTCCAAGGACACCTCCACCGGGGGTGACATCGTCAAATACGCCGCCGCAGTGCTCCTGGCACTTGCGGGTCTTTTTGCGTGGTTCTGGTTCGGCATGCCCGAGCATGCGGCCCAGAATGCCTGGTCCGGTCCCCTGCGTGGCCTGGGTGTCGCCATCGGCCTTGCTGCCGGTTTCGGCGTGTTCATGCTGACCGCCAAGGGTCGTGACACCCGTGAGTTCCTTTCCGAATCCCGCTTCGAGCTGCGCAAGGTGGTCTGGCCGACGCGCCAGGAAGCCATCCGCATGACCTGGGTGGTGATGGTCGTGGTGATCATCCTCAGCCTGCTGCTCGGCGGCTTTGATTTCTTGATTCAGAAAGCGATCCAGTTGTTCCTGGGTCGATAAGGAGAAACCTGTGAAGCGTTGGTATGTCGTTCACGCCTATTCAGGCTTCGAAAAGTCGGTGGCGCAGGACCTGCGCGGCCGCATCGAGCGTAACGAGAAGCAGGAATTCTTCGGTGACGTCCTCGTCCCGACCGAGGAAGTGGTTGAAATGCGTTCCGGCCAGAAGCGCCGTTCCGAGCGCAAGTTCTTCCCCGGTTACGTCCTGGTCCAGATCGAGACGCACGAAGAGAACGGCATTCCCCGGATCGAGAGCGAAAGCTGGCATCTGGTCAAGGAAACGCCCAAGGTGCTGGGCTTCATCGGCGGCACCGCCGATCGTCCGCTGCCGATCGCCGATCACGAGGCCGAGGCCATCTTGAACCGCGTTCAGGAAGGTGTCGAAAAGCCCCGTCCGAAGGTGCTGTTCGAGCCGGGCCAGATGGTCCGCGTCACCGAAGGCCCGTTCAACGACTTCAACGGCGTGGTGGAAGAGGTCAACTACGAGAAGAGCCGCCTGCGCGTCTCGGTGCTGATCTTCGGTCGTGCCACCCCGGTCGAGCTCGAGTTCGGCCAGGTCGAAAAGGCCACCTGATCCGACGGCCGCGCCTGTTCACGCGGCGGCCTGAAAATCTGATATAGTGCGCGGCTTCCTGCCAGGAAGCTGGCAAAAGCAAAGGGCCGCCGCGAGGTGGCCTTCTGCATGAATTCAAAAACGCGATGCCGGGACGCGAGATTCCCGGTCCGATGGGGAGCCTGTGGTCGCAAGGCGCTAGCACCCGGAGAGTATTCACATGGCAAAGAAAGTAATTGGTTACATCAAGCTGCAGGTGAAGGCCGGTCAGGCCAACCCCTCGCCGCCGGTCGGTCCCGCGCTGGGTCAGCGTGGCCTGAACATCATGGAATTCTGCAAGGCCTTCAATGCCGCCACGCAGAAGCTCGAGCCGGGCCTGCCGGTTCCGGTGATCATCACGGCCTATTCGGACCGTACGTTCACCTTCATCACCAAGAGCACCCCGGCCACCACGCTGCTGAAGAAGGCCGCTGGCGTGAGCTCGGGCTCCAAGCGCCCGAACACCGACAAGGTGGGCAAGGTGACCCGCAAGCAGCTGGAAGAGATCGCCAAGGCGAAGGAAGCTGACCTGACGGCCGCCGACCTGGACGCCGCCGTGCGTACGATCGCTGGTTCTGCCCGTTCCATGGGCCTTGTGGTAGAGGGTTAAGAAGATGGCACAGACCAAGCGTGAGAAGGCCATCCAGGCCGCAGTCGTCCCGGGCAAGGCTTACGCCTTCGAGGACGCAATCAAGATCCTGAAGACCGCCACCAAGGCCAAGTTCGTCGAGTCCTTCGACGTCGCCGTGCGCCTGGGCGTGGACGCCAAGAAGTCCGACCAGCAGGTGCGCGGTTCGACCGTGCTGCCGGCCGGTACCGGCAAGAGCGTGCGCGTTGCGGTGTTCGCACCGGCCGGTGCCAAGGCTGACGAAGCCCTGGCCGCTGGCGCCGAAGCCGTCGGCATGGACGACCTGGCCGAGAAGATGCAGGCCGGCGATCTGAACTATGACGTCGTCATCGCCACCCCGGACGCCATGCGCGTCGTGGGTAAGCTGGGCACCGTGCTCGGCCCGCGCGGCCTGATGCCGAACCCGAAGGTCGGCACCGTGTCGGCCAACCCGGGCGAAGCCGTCAAGAACGCCAAGTCGGGTCAGGTGCGTTACCGCACCGACAAGGCCGGCATCATCCACTGCACCATCGGCAAGGCCGACTTCGCCGAAGACGCGCTGAAGTCGAACCTGCAGGCGCTGCTGCTGGACCTGATCAAGGCCAAGCCGGCTACCTCGAAGGGCACCTACCTGCAGAAGGTTTCGGTCAGCTCGACGATGGGCCCGGGCGTCACCGTCGACCAGTCGTCGCTGACCCTGAAGTAATCGTTTGAAGCGGGTACGCGGTTCCGGCCGCGTATCCGTGACATTTGAAGGCAATCCGAACGGGCCCGTCCCGCGACGATAGCCGTCAAAGACCGCAGGGGTGGTGGGCGTAGGCCGGCCGCTTAATCGATTCCCCCGGGGATCACCCTGCGTAGATGGTGCCCTTCTGGAGTTTTCTGGTTCTCGCACGTCTGGGTTCACCCAGGTTGGCCATCCAGGTCTAGAACGGCCCACCCTTGGAACATCGTCCCGATGTTCCCGGCGTCCAGGACGGATGCCGCCCAGGACCGCGCACGGCAGGAGCCGTAAGCGGAGTTCAATTGGAGGAGTGCAATGGCTCTCAATCTGTCCCAGAAGCAAGTAGTAGTGGCCGAGGTCGCGGAAGTCGCTGCCAAGGCTCACTCCTTGATTGCAGCACATTACGCCGGCACCACGGTCGCGCAGATCACCAAGATGCGCGAACAGGCCCGTAAGGAAGGCGTGTTCTTGAAAGTTGTCAAGAACACCCTGGCCGAACGTGCGGTGAAGGGTACTGAATTCGAATCCGCAGGGGCCAAGTTCGTCGGTCCGATGCTGCTCGCGTTCTCGCTCGACGAGCCCGGCGCTGCCGGCCGCGTCATCAAGGAAGCTGCCAAGACCAACGACAAGCTGCAGCCGCAGCTGGTTGTGATCGGTGGCGAAGTGTTCCCGGCAAGCCACGTTGACGTGCTGGCCTCGTTGCCGACCCGCGATCAGGCCCTGGCCATGCTGGCCCGTGTCCTGTGCGAACCGGTCACGATGTTCGCCCGTGCCGTCAAGGCCGTTGGCGAGAAGCAGGAAGGTGGCGCTGTCGCCGCCGAGCCGGCTGCCGAAACCGCCTGAGTCGCTGTTTACGTGGTTCCTGATGGAACCTGAACCCAGAAAATTATCCAAAGGTATTCAAAATGTCCCTTACCACCGACCAGATCGTTGAAGCCATTGCCGCCAAGTCCCTGATGGAAGTCATGGAACTGGTGAAGGCCATCGAAGAAAAGTTCGGCGTTTCCGCCGCTGCCCCGGTTGCCGTTGCCGCTGCTGGCCCGGCTGCTGCCGTTGAAGAACAGACCGAATTCACCGTGTCGCTGAAGAGCGCCGGCGACAAGAAGGTCGACGTCATCAAGGCTGTCCGCGCCATCACCGGCCTGGGCCTGAAGGAAGCCAAGGACCTCACCGAAGCCGGTGGCGTCCTGAAGGAATCGGCTACGAAGGAAGAAGCCGAGAAGATGAAGAAGGACCTGGAAGCTGTCGGCGCGACTGTCGAAGTCAAGTAAGCAGCTCCTTGCGTCGCCATCGAATCACGGCGATGCAGCAAAGGCTGGGGGCGTAAGCCCCCGGCCTTTGGTCGTTATTGCGGTAAGGCCGGATGCATGTCCGGTCCGCGCCAATTCGACCGGTAGATCCGACTGTTAGTCGGATGCTTCACCGGCGACGAGTTGGCAGTTGGAAGTAGCGGGAGAAGGCGTGCTGGTGCCGGCAATACCAGCGACTTCCAACTGACAATTTTCATGTTCCCTTCGGGCCACGCCTCCATGGCGGGGCCCGCACAGCCAAGGTGAGACCCCATGACGTCATATTCGTTCACCGAAAAAAAGCGTATCCGCAAGGATTTCGGCAAGCAGCGCTCGATCCTCGAAGTGCCGTTCCTGCTCGCCATCCAGGTGGATTCCTACCGCGAATTCCTGCAGGAAAACGTGGATCCGGCCAAGCGCCGTGATCTCGGCCTGCACGCGGCCCTGAAGTCGGTGTTCCCGATCGCCAGCTACAGCGGCAACGCTGCGCTGGAATACGTGGGCTACAAGCTGGGCGACCCGGTCTTCGACGAGCGTGAATGCCGCCAGCGTGGCATGAGCTACGGCGCGCCGCTGCGCGTGACCGTGCGCCTGGTGATCTACGACCGCGAGTCGTCCACCAAGGCCATCAAGTACGTGAAGGAGCAGGAGGTCTATCTCGGCGAAATCCCGCTGATGACCGACAACGGCACCTTCATCGTCAACGGCACCGAGCGCGTCATCGTCTCGCAGCTGCACCGTTCGCCGGGCGTGTTCTTCGACCACGACCGTGGCAAGACCCACAGCTCGGGCAAGCTGCTGTACAGCGCCCGCATCATCCCGTACCGCGGCTCCTGGCTGGACTTCGAGTTCGACCCGAAGGACGCGCTGTTCACCCGTATCGACCGTCGCCGCAAGCTGCCGGTGTCGATCCTGCTGCGTGCGCTGGGCTACAGCAACGAAGAGATGCTGGCCGAGTTCTTCGAGATCAACACCTTCCACATCAATCCCGATGAGGGCGTGCAGCTCGAACTGGTCTCCGAGCGCCTGCGCGGCGAGACCCTGAACTTCGACCTGGCCGACGGCGACAAGGTCATCGTCGAAGCCGGCAAGCGCATCACCGCGCGCCACGTGAAGCAGCTGGAAGCCTCGGGCATTGCCGCCCTGGCCGTGCCGGACGATTACATCGTCGGCCGCATCCTGTCCCACGACGTGGTCGACGCGAGCACCGGCGAACTGCTGGCCCAGGCCAACGACGAAATCACCGACGAGCAGCTGCAGGCCTTCCGCAAGGCCGGCGTGGATGCCGTGGGCACCCTGTGGGTGAACGATCTGGATCGTGGCCCGTACCTGTCCAACACCCTGCGCATCGATCCGACCAAGACCCAGCTCGAAGCGCTGGTCGAAATCTATCGCATGATGCGTCCGGGCGAGCCGCCGACCAAGGACGCCGCGCAGAACCTGTTCCACAACCTGTTCTTCACCTTCGAGCGCTACGACCTGTCCACGGTTGGCCGCATGAAGTTCAACCGTCGTGTCGGCCGCAAGGAAGTCACCGGTGAAGCGGTGTTGTACGACCGCAAGTACTTCGGCGAGCGCAACGACGAAGAGTCCAAGCGCCTGGTCGCCGAGCACGGCGACAGCTCCGACATCCTGGACGTGATCAAGGTCCTCACCGAGATCCGCAACGGTCGCGGCGTGGTCGATGACATCGATCACCTGGGCAACCGTCGCGTGCGTTCGGTCGGCGAAATGGCCGAAAACGTGTTCCGCGTGGGCCTGGTCCGCGTCGAGCGCGCGGTCAAGGAGCGCCTGTCGATGGCCGAATCCGAAGGCCTGACCCCGCAGGAACTGATCAACGCCAAGCCGGTTGCCGCAGCCATCAAGGAGTTCTTCGGCTCCTCGCAGCTGTCGCAGTTCATGGATCAGAACAACCCGCTGTCGGAAGTCACCCACAAGCGTCGCGTCTCGGCCCTGGGCCCGGGCGGCCTGACCCGTGAGCGCGCCGGCTTCGAAGTGCGCGACGTGCACCCGACCCACTACGGCCGCGTCTGCACCATCGAAACCCCGGAAGGCCCGAACATCGGCCTGATCAACTCGCTGGCCGTGTACGCCCGCACCAACCAGTACGGCTTCCTGGAAACCCCGTACCGCAAGGTGCACGACGGCAAGGTCTCCGACGAGATCGAGTTCCTGTCGGCCATCGAAGAAAACGAATACGTCATCGCCCAGGCCAACGCCCTGACCGACGCCAAGAGCATGCTCACCGAGCAGTTCGTGCCGTGCCGGTTCCAGGGTGAGTCGCTGCTGAAGCCGCCGGCGGAAGTCCACTTCATGGACGTCTCGCCGATGCAGACCGTGTCGATCGCCGCCGCGCTGGTTCCGTTCCTGGAACACGATGACGCCAACCGTGCACTGATGGGCGCCAACATGCAGCGCCAGGCCGTGCCGACCCTGCGTGCGCAGAAGCCGCTGGTGGGTACCGGTATCGAACGCGCCGTGGCCCGTGACTCGGGTGTGACCGTGAACGCCCGTCGTGGCGGCGAGATCGTGCAGATCGACGCCGGCCGCATCGTGGTCAAGGTCAACGAAGTGGAAATCACCGACGCCAGCGATGCCGGCGTGGATATCTACAACCTGATCAAGTACACCCGTTCCAACCAGAACACCTGCATCAACCAGCGTCCGCTGGTGGAAGTGGGCAACGTGGTGGCGCGTGGCGACGTGCTGGCCGATGGTCCGTCCACCGACATCGGCGAACTGGCCCTGGGCCAGAACATGCTGATCGCCTTCATGCCGTGGAACGGCTACAACTTCGAAGACTCCATCCTGCTCTCCGAGCGCGTGGTGGAAGAAGATCGTTACACCACGATCCACATCGAAGAGCTGACCTGCGTCGCGCGCGACACCAAGCTGGGGCCGGAGGAAATCTCGGCCGACATCCCGAACGTGTCCGAGCAGGCGCTGAACCGCCTGGACGAGTCGGGCGTGGTGTACATCGGTGCCGAAGTGCGCGCCGGCGACATCATGGTCGGCAAGGTCACCCCGAAGGGCGAAAGCCAGCTGACCCCGGAAGAGAAGCTGCTCCGCGCGATCTTCGGTGAGAAGGCGTCGGACGTGAAGGACAGCTCGCTGCGCGTGCCGCCGGGCATGGACGGCACCGTCATCGACGTGCAGGTCTTCACCCGCGACGGCATCGAGAAGGACAAGCGTGCGCGCCAGATCGAGGAAAGCGAGATCAAGCGCGTCAAGAAGGACTTCGACGACCAGTTCCGCATCCTGGAAGGCGCCATCTACGCACGCCTGCGCTCGCAGATCGTGGGCAAGGTCGCCAACGGCGGTGCCAACCTGAAGAAGGGCGACACCATCACCGACGCCTACCTGGACGGCCTGAAGAAGGCTGACTGGTTCGTGCTGCGCATGAAGGACGACGACGCTTCCGAAGCCATCGAACGCGCCCAGAAGCAGATCCAGGCGCACGAGAAGGAGTTCGAGCGTCGCTTCGCCGACAAGCGCGGCAAGATCACCGCCGGCGACGACCTCGCCCCGGGCGTGCTGAAGATGGTCAAGGTGTTCCTGGCCGTGAAGCGCCGCATCCAGCCGGGCGACAAGATGGCAGGCCGCCACGGCAACAAGGGTGTGGTCTCCAACGTGGTGCCGGTCGAGGACATGCCGTACATGGCCTCGGGCGAGACCGTGGATATCGTGCTGAACCCGCTGGGCGTGCCGTCGCGCATGAACATCGGCCAGATCCTGGAAGTGCACCTGGGCTGGGCCGCCAAGGGCCTGGGCCGCAAGATCCAGGGCATGCTCGAGGCACAGGCCGCGATCAACGACCTGCGCAAGTTCCTGGACGACGTGTACAACCACGACAAGACCCAGCATGCCAACCACGTCGACCTGACCCAGTTCAGCGACGAGGAGCTGCTGCGCCTGGCCGGCAACCTCACCGACGGCGTGCCGATGGCTACCCCGGTGTTCGACGGTGCCACCGAAGCTGAAATCAAGCACATGCTTGCCCTGGCTGACCTGCCGCTCAGCGGCCAGACCCAGCTGTATGACGGTCGTACCGGTGAGGCATTCGATCGCCACACCACCGTGGGCTACATGCACTACCTGAAGCTGAACCACCTGGTCGACGACAAGATGCACGCCCGCTCGACCGGTCCGTACTCGCTCGTCACCCAGCAGCCGCTGGGCGGCAAGGCGCAGTTCGGCGGCCAGCGCTTCGGTGAAATGGAAGTCTGGGCGCTGGAAGCCTACGGCGCGGCCTACACCCTGCAGGAAATGCTGACAGTGAAGTCCGATGACGTGCAGGGCCGCAACCAGATGTACAAGAACATCGTCGACGGTGAGCACGAGATGGTCGCGGGCATGCCGGAATCCTTCAACGTGCTCGTGAAGGAAATCCGCTCGCTGGCCATCAACATGGAACTGGAAGACAACTGATCGTGCAGGCGCGGCTGCCCCGGCAGCCGCGCCGCCGGATGTGACCTGACAGCCCCATCGACAAGATTTCCTCCTTTCGGAGAAACACCATGAAAGACCTGCTCAACCTCTTCAACCAGCAGCGCCAGACGCTGGACTTCGACGCGATCAAGATCGCGCTGGCTTCGCCGGACCTGATCCGTTCGTGGTCCTTCGGCGAAGTGAAGAAGCCGGAAACCATCAACTACCGTACCTTCAAGCCGGAGCGTGACGGCCTGTTCTGCGCCGCCATCTTCGGGCCGGTCAAGGACTACGAGTGCCTGTGCGGCAAGTACAAGCGCATGAAGCACCGTGGCGTGGTCTGCGAAAAGTGCGGCACCGAAGTGACCCTGGCCAAGGTGCGCCGCGAGCGCATGGGCCACATCGACCTGGCCTCGCCGGTCGCGCACATCTGGTTCCTCAAGTCGCTGCCGTCGCGCATCGGCCTGATGCTGGACATGACCCTGCGTGACATCGAGCGCGTGCTGTACTTCGAAGCCTACGTGGTGACCGAGCCGGGCCTGACCGCCCTGGAGCGCCGCCAGCTGCTGACCGAAGAACAGTACCTGCAGGCACGCCAGGAACACGGCGACGACTTCGACGCCGCCATGGGCGCCGAGGCCGTGTACGAACTGCTGCGCACCATCGACCTGCAGTCGGAAATGACCCGCCTGCGCGAGGAGATCGCCAGCACCGGTTCGGAAACCAAGCTCAAGCGCCTCACCAAGCGCATCAAGCTGGTCGAAGCCTTCCTGGAATCGGGCAACCGCCCGGAATGGATGGTCATGACCGTGCTGCCGGTGCTGCCGCCGGACCTGCGTCCGCTGGTGCCGCTGGACGGTGGCCGCTTCGCGACCTCCGACCTGAACGACCTGTACCGCCGCGTCATCAACCGCAACAACCGCCTGCGCCGCCTGCTCGAACTGAACGCGCCGGACATCATCGTGCGCAATGAAAAGCGCATGCTGCAGGAATCGGTCGATGCGCTGCTGGACAACGGCCGCCGCGGCCGCGCCATTACCGGCACCAACAAGCGCCCGCTGAAGTCGCTGGCCGACATGATCAAGGGCAAGCAGGGCCGCTTCCGCCAGAACCTGCTGGGCAAGCGCGTCGACTACTCGGGCCGTTCGGTCATCGTGGTCGGTCCGTACCTGCGCCTGCACCAGTGCGGCCTGCCGAAGAAGATGGCGCTTGAGCTGTTCAAGCCGTTCGTGTTCGCCAAGCTGCAGCGTCGTGGCCTGGCCACCACCATCAAGGCCGCCAAGAAGCTGGTCGAGCGCGAAGAAGCCGAAGTCTGGGACATCCTGGAAGAGGTCATCCGCGAACACCCGGTGATGCTGAACCGTGCGCCGACCCTGCACCGCCTGGGCATCCAGGCGTTCGAGCCGGTGCTGATCGAAGGCAAGGCCATCCAGCTGCACCCGCTGGTCTGCACCGCGTTCAACGCCGACTTCGACGGTGACCAGATGGCCGTCCACGTGCCGCTCTCGCTGGAAGCCCAGCTGGAAGCGCGTGCGCTGATGATGTCCACCAACAACATCCTGTCGCCGGCCAACGGCGAGCCGATCATCGTGCCGTCGCAGGACGTGGTGCTGGGTCTGTACTACATGACCCGCGCCCTGGAAAACAAGAAGGGCGAGGGCATGGCCTTCGCCAACATCGCCGAAGTGAAGCGTGCCTATGACAACCGCGTGGTGGAACTGCACGCCAAGGTAAAGGTCCGCATCACCGAAGTGGTGACCGACGAGAACGGCGACAAGCAGAACAAGACCTCGATCGTGGACACCACGATCGGTCGCGCCCTGCTGGCCGAAATCCTGCCGGAAGGCCTGCCGTTCGCGCTGGCCAACACCGAGCTGACCAAGAAGAACATCAGCCGCCTGATCAATTCCAGCTACCGCCAGCTGGGCTTGAAGGACACGGTCGTGTTCGCCGACAAGCTGATGTACACCGGCTTTGCCTACGCAACCCGTGCGGGCGTGTCGATCGGTATCGACGACATGCTGATCCCGGACGAGAAGCGCGGCATCCTCACCGAGGCCGAAGCCGAAGTGCTGGAAATCCAGGAGCAGTACCAGTCGGGCCTGGTCACCGCCGGCGAGCGCTACAACAAGGTGGTCGACATCTGGTCGCGTACCAATGAACGCATCGCCAAGGCGATGATGGACACCATCGGTACCGAGAAGGTGGTCAACGCCAAGGGCGAGACCATCGACCAGAAGTCGATGAATTCGCTGTACATCATGGCCGACTCCGGTGCCCGTGGTTCGCAGGCGCAGATCCGCCAGCTGGCCGGCATGCGTGGCCTGATGGCCCGTCCGGATGGCTCGATCATCGAAACGCCCATCAAGGCGAACTTCCGTGAAGGCCTGAACGTGCAGGAGTACTTCAACTCCACCCACGGTGCCCGTAAGGGTCTGGCCGATACCGCGCTGAAGACCGCCAACTCGGGTTACCTGACCCGTCGTCTGGTGGACGTGGCCCAGGACGTGGTCATCACCGAGGTGGATTGCGGTACCTCCGAAGGCCTGACCATGACCCCGATCGTGGAAGGCGGCGACGTCGTGGAGCCGTTGAAGGACCGCGTGCTGGGTCGTGTCGTGGCCGAGGACGTGTTCCTGCCGGGCAACGACGAAGATCCGATCGTGACCCGCAACACCCTGCTCGACGAAGCCTGGGTGGCCAAGCTGGAAGACGCCGGCGTGCAGAGCATCAAGGTGCGCTCCACGATCAGCTGCGAATCGGCGTTCGGCGTGTGCGGCCACTGCTACGGTCGCGACCTGGCCCGTGGCCACCTGGTCAACATCGGTGAAGCGGTGGGCGTCATCGCCGCGCAGTCGATCGGTGAGCCGGGTACCCAGCTGACCATGCGTACGTTCCACATCGGTGGTGCGGCATCGCGTGCGGCAGCCGTGGACAACATCACGGTCAAGACCACCGGTTCGGTGAAGTTCAACAACCTCAAGTCCGTCGAACACGCCAGCGGTTCGCTGGTGGCGGTCTCGCGCTCGGGTGAAATCTCGGTGCTCGATGCCCACGGCCGTGAGCGTGAGCGTTACAAGCTGCCGTACGGCTCGATGATCGCGTCCAAGGATGGCGATGCAGTGAAGGCTGGCCAGACCGTGGCCAACTGGGATCCGCATAACCACCCGATCGTGTCCGAAGTGGCCGGTTTCATCCGCTTCATCGACTTCATCGACGGCGTCACCGTCATCGAGAAGACCGACGAACTGACCGGCCTGGCCTCGCGCGAAATCACCGACCCGAAGCGTCGTGGCTCGCAGGCCAAGGAGCTGCGCCCGATCGTGCGTATCGTGGATGCCAAGGGCAATGACCTGACCATCCCGAACACCGATCTGCCGGCCCAGTACCTGCTGCCGCCGCGTTCCATCGTCAACCTGCAGGACGGCGCCGCCGTCGGCGTGGGCGACGTGGTCGCCAAGATCCCGCAGGAAGCGTCCAAGACCCGCGACATCACCGGTGGTCTGCCGCGCGTGGCCGATCTGTTCGAAGCGCGCAAGCCGAAGGATCCGGCGATCCTGGCCGAGCGTTCGGGCATCATCAGCTTCGGCAAGGACACCAAGGGCAAGCAGCGCCTGATCATCAAGGACACCGATGGTTCGGAACACGAAGAGCTGATCCCGAAGTACCGCCAGGTGATCGTGTTCGAAGGCGAGCACGTGACCAAGGGCGAAACCATCGTGGACGGCGAGCCGAGCCCGCAGGACATCCTGCGCCTGCTGGGTGTCGAGCCGCTGGCCGCTTACCTGGTCAAGGAAATCCAGGACGTGTACCGCCTGCAGGGCGTGAAGATCAACGACAAGCACATTGAAGTGATCACCCGCCAGATGCTGCGCAAGGTCGAGATCACCGACCAGGGCAGCAGCAAGTTCCTGAATGGCGAGCAGGCCGAGCGCCAGCGCGTCATCGAGGAAAATGCACGCCTGACCACCCGCAACGAGCTGATCGCCCGTTTCGACCCGGTCCTGCTGGGCATCACCAAGGCATCGCTGGCCACCGAATCGTTCATCTCGGCGGCCTCGTTCCAGGAAACCACCCGCGTGCTGACCGAAGCTGCCGTCCGCGGCACCTCGGACAACCTGCGCGGCCTGAAGGAAAACGTCATCGTCGGCCGCCTGATCCCGGCCGGTACCGGCCTGGCGTACCACGCCAACCGTCGTCGCAACGCCTCCGGGCTGACCGAGTCGGAAATGCAGACCCTGTCCGGCGGCGCGCCGGCGGTGGCTGAAGTGGCGCCGGCAGCCCCGGTGGCGGTGGAATCGACCGACGCCGAATCGGCCGCGGACGAGTGATGGATCCGGTCCGGCCTGCTGGCCGGACCACCCTCGGCGGTGGCGCAATCGCCACCGATGGGGTAGGATGCCGGCCGGTCCTCGAAAGGGGGCCGGTTTGACAACCTGAACGGGGGGCATGGAAAAGGCTCCCCTGTAACGGCCCGGGATCAGGGTCGGCTTGGCGTGTGCGCGGTTGACTGCGTTTTCGCCGGGTTGCTACAATCGTCTGTCTCAGCAGGCCGGTTTCTCGCCTGCTCGCACATATCCGCATTCATGGCCTGTTTTTCATCGGGCCTCTCTCAGAAGAACTTACTGATGGCGACGATCAATCAGCTTGTCCGCAAGCCGCGGCAGGCAACCACTTACAAGAGCGCCTCCCCGGCTCTTGAAAAGTGCCCCCAGCGCCGTGGCGTCTGCACGCGCGTGTACACCACCACCCCGAAGAAGCCGAACTCGGCGCTCCGCAAGGTTGCCAAGGTCCGCCTGACCAACCAGGAAGAGGTCATCAGCTACATCGGTGGCGAAGGCCACAACCTGCAGGAGCACTCCGTGGTCCTCATCCGTGGCGGTCGCGTCAAGGACCTGCCGGGTGTGCGTTACCACACCGTGCGTGGCTCGCTGGACGCCTCGGGCGTTGCCAAGCGTCGCCAGGGCCGTTCCAAGTACGGCGCCAAGCGTCCGAAGAGCTAAGGGAAAGTACACATGTCTCGTAAAGGTAATACGCCGCAGCGCTCTGTCCTGCCGGATCCGAAGCACGGAAGTGAAACCATCGCGCGCTTCATCAACATGGTGATGCTGAGCGGCAAGAAGTCGGTCGCTGAAAAGATCGTCTATGGCGCCATGGACGTGATCAGCGAAAAGAACCCGAACTCCATCGAGCTGGTGCAGAAGGCTCTGGACAACGTGGCTCCGTCGGTCGAAGTGAAGTCCCGCCGCGTCGGCGGTGCGACCTACCAGGTGCCGGTCGAAGTGCGTTCGTCGCGCAAGATGGCCCTGGCCATGCGCTGGCTGATCGACTCCGCCCGCAAGCGTGGTGAAAACACCATGCCGAAGAAGCTGGCTGCAGAACTGCTGGATGCCTCGGAAAACCGTGGTGGCGCCATCAAGAAGCGCGAAGAAACCCACCGCATGGCCGAAGCCAACAAGGCCTTCGCCCACTACCGCTGGTGAGTTTGACGGCCTTGTAAAACAGGCACGGCAGCACCATTAAGGTGCTGCCTCGCGGCCCCAGAAGGGCTGCGCCAATCCGAAGGCCGCCGAAAGGCGGCGTTCGGCCATCCGAATTCCAAGAAATTGAGAGGCTCCCGTGGCCCGCACCACTCCCATCGAGCGTTACCGCAATTTCGGCATCATGGCCCACATCGATGCCGGCAAGACCACCACGTCCGAGCGCATCCTGTTCTACACCGGCAAGAGCCACAAGATCGGTGAAGTGCACGACGGCGCCGCCACCATGGACTGGATGGAGCAGGAGCAGGAGCGTGGCATCACGATCCAGTCCGCTGCCACCACCGCGTTCTGGAAGGGCATGGACAAGTCCCTGCCGGAGCACCGCTTCAACATCATCGACACCCCCGGGCACGTCGACTTCACCATCGAAGTGGAGCGCTCGCTGCGCGTGCTCGACGGTGCGGTGTTCGTGCTGTGCGCCGTCGGTGGCGTGCAGCCGCAGTCCGAAACCGTGTGGCGCCAGGCCAACCGGTACAAGGTGCCGCGCATCGCGTTCGTCAACAAGATGGACCGCACCGGCGCCAACTTCACCAAGGTCGTTGGCCAGCTGAAGGCCAAGCTCGGCGCCACCGCCGTGCCGATGCAGCTGCCGATCGGCGCTGAAGAAGGCTTCAAGGGCGTCGTCGACCTGATCAAGATGAAGGCCATCCATTGGGATGAAGCCTCGCAGGGCATGAAGTTCGAGTACCTGGAGATCCCGGCCGAGATGAAGGACGCCGCTGAAGAGGCGCGCACCTTCATGATCGAAGCCGCGGCTGAAGCCAGCGAAGAGCTGATGGAAAAGTACCTGGGCGGCGAAGAGCTGACCGAGGCCGAGATCATCGAAGCCCTGCGCGTGCGCACCCTGGCTACCGACATCGTGCCGATGTACTGCGGCTCGGCGTTCAAGAACAAGGGCGTGCAGGCCATGCTGGACGGCGTGGTGCAGCTGCTGCCGTCGCCGATCGACGTGCCGGACGTGACCGGTACCGACGTCGATGACGAAACCGTTGCGCTGAGCCGCAAGTCCGACGACAAGGCACCGTTCTCGGCGCTGGCCTTCAAGATCATCACCGACCCGTTCGTGGGCGCGCTGACCTTCTTCCGTGTCTACTCGGGCACGCTGAACGCCGGCGACCAGCTGCTGAACTCGGTGAAGGGCAAGAAGGAGCGCATCGGCCGCATCCTGCAGATGCACTCCAACGATCGCGAAGAGATCAAGGAAGTGCTGGCCGGTGACATCGCCGCCGCCGTGGGCCTGAAGGACACCACCACCGGTGACACCCTGTGCTCGCAGGAGCACCCGATCATCCTGGAGCGCATGGTGTTCCCGGAGCCGGTCATCTCGATGGCCGTCGAACCGAAGACCAAGTCGGACCAGGAAAAGATGGGCCTGGCCCTGGGCCGTCTGGCGCAGGAAGATCCGTCGTTCCGCGTCAAGACCGACGAAGAATCCGGCCAGACCATCATCTCGGGCATGGGCGAGCTGCACCTGGACATCATCGTTGACCGCATGAAGCGCGAATTCAACGTTGAAGCCAACGTCGGCAAGCCGCAGGTGGCCTACCGCGAAACCATCCAGCTGGCCGACGTGAAGTCGGATTACAAGCACGCCAAGCAGTCCGGTGGTAAGGGTCAGTACGGTCACGTCGTGATCGAGCTGTCGCCGATCACCGCTGAAGACCGTGCCGATCCGAAGATCGCGCCGAACATCAAGGACGATTTCCTGTTCGTCAACGACATCACCGGTGGCGTGATTCCGAAGGAATTCATCCCGTCGATCGAAAAGGGCCTGCGCGAAACCATCACCAGCGGTCCGCTGGCTGGCTTCCCGGTCGTGGACGTGAAGGTGAAGCTGGTATTCGGCTCCTACCATGACGTCGACTCCTCGGAAATGGCGTTCAAGCTGGCGTCGTCGATGGCCTTCAAGCAGGGCTTCGCCAAGGCCAAGCCGGTCCTGCTCGAGCCGATCATGAAGGTCGAGATCGTGACCCCGGAGGATTACCAGGGTGACGTGATGGGCGACGTGAGCCGTCGTCGTGGCGTGCTGCAGGGTTCGAGCACCACCGGTGACGGTTCGGCCAGCATCATCAACGCGATGATCCCGCTGGGTGAAATGTTCGGTTACGCCACCTCGCTGCGTTCGCAGACCCAGGGTCGCGCAACGTTCACGATGGAATTCGACCACTACGAGCCGGCGCCGAGCAACATCGCCGACACCGTGATCAAGAAGTCCTGAGCATAAGCTCAGGATTTCATCTCCCTCTTTCTGATATCCAAGGTATACAACAATGGCAAAGGGTAAGTTCGAGCGCACCAAGCCGCACGTCAACGTCGGCACCATCGGTCACGTCGACCACGGCAAGACCACGCTGACTGCTGCGCTGACCAAGATCGGCGCAGAGCGCTTCGGTGGCGAATTCAAGGATTACTCCGCGATCGACGCCGCGCCGGAAGAAAAGGCACGTGGCATCACGATCTCGACCGCACACGTCGAATACGAATCCACCGAGCGTCACTACGCCCACGTCGATTGCCCGGGCCATGCTGACTACGTCAAGAACATGATCACCGGTGCTGCCCAGATGGACGGCGCGATCCTGGTCTGTTCGGCTGCTGACGGCCCGATGCCGCAGACCCGCGAGCACATCCTGCTGTCGCGTCAGGTCGGCGTGCCGTACATCGTCGTGTTCCTGAACAAGGCCGACATGGTGGACGACGCCGAGCTGCTGGAACTGGT
>NZ_JAGXKC010000510.1:0-254 GCF_019091045.1 Stenotrophomonas sp. GbtcB23
AGCGGGCCGACCCGCCTGGCCACAGTCCATCCCCAGACGAGATCACGGCGCCAGAGAAGCGTCGAAAACAGCAGGATCGTGTTGGTCCAGCCGGCGGCGGCTACCGCGGACGCGATGCCGCGCTCGGCGATCAGCGGGAAAAGCGAGATCGCCAGCCCCGAATTGATGACGACCGAAATCATCGTGAAGCGCATCGGCGTCTTCGTATCCTCGCGAGCGTAAAAACCCGGCTGCAGCGCCTTGATCAGCACGAA
>NZ_JAGXKC010000511.1:0-254 GCF_019091045.1 Stenotrophomonas sp. GbtcB23
CGAAGAAGAATGGGTCGCCGGAAGGCAAGACGCAGACTTGCCGGTCGCGGAGCGACACGACATCGCGCATCGCTGTGTCGAAGGGCGTGGGCCAGGCTCTCGCCTCGCCATTGTTCAGCGTCGCGGCCTGTTCCAGATGCCGCTTGCCGCCGAAGACGACCGACGCCTCGGAAATCGCACTCCGCGCGTTCTCGCCCAGCCCCTTCACGCCGTCCTCGCCGATGCCGACGATGGACAGCCAGCGGCTTTGCTTT
>NZ_JAGXKC010000512.1:0-254 GCF_019091045.1 Stenotrophomonas sp. GbtcB23
ACGCGGCCACAAACGCAGCAGCAAAAGCCCGGCTTTCCAGTGTGGAGGGCCAGGCCATGATCGTCGCTCTGCTCAACCAGAAAGGCGGCGTGGGCAAAACCACGCTCGCCACGCACATCGCCGGCGAGCTGGCGATGCGCGACCAGCACGTCGTCCTGCTGGACGCCGACCCGCAGGGTTCATCGCGGGACTGGACACAGCGCAGAAGCCAGCAGGGTTTGCCAAGGTTGTTCAGCGCCGGGGGCCTGGCACGC
>NZ_JAGXKC010000513.1:0-253 GCF_019091045.1 Stenotrophomonas sp. GbtcB23
ATCTCGGCAGCACGAGCGGGCGCCCTGCCCCAGCATTCAGAGGTCCAGCTCCAAGACGTAGTCACCTGTAGCGCTATCGTAGGAGCGAAGCGAAACCGTGACGCCGTCGGTGAGCGGCGGCATCGTGGTGCAACCGGCCAGCAGACACACTGCCGCGAAGATCAGATACTCCTTCATGGCGCTCATCCTGCTAACGGGGACGCTCTGGATTGCTCTTGGTTGCCTTGGATTCGCCGTGGTCGCGAAAGCCTGG
>NZ_JAGXKC010000514.1:0-253 GCF_019091045.1 Stenotrophomonas sp. GbtcB23
CGCGGTGCCCCTCCTGGGAGGTTTCGGTGGTTGTCGGGGAAATGCTGCCCGGCGCGGCGCCGCCGATGTCCGCCGCATGCACGAACGACCATCCGTAGGCGATCAGTTCGCCGTCCCGGAAGATCGGATAGATCAGCGTCACGTCCATCATGTGGGTGACGAGCCCGTCGGTGAAGAACGGATCGTTGGTGATATAGCAGTCGCCCGGCGCGAAATTCTCGCGACCGATGCGGTTGAGCGTCTCCTGCAGCGG
>NZ_JAGXKC010000515.1:0-253 GCF_019091045.1 Stenotrophomonas sp. GbtcB23
CGCGTTTTCGGCCATTGGCGGTGACGCCAATGCTTTTGTCAAAGCATCTGCGCCGATGCGACGGGTTGCAGATCTCCGTCGCAGATTCTGACAGCAGCCGGACCGCCGTCCGACCGAAAGCGGACGAATAGTCTTGCGAAGTTGGTAGCGTTGTCGGCAAAGAGCTTGATCGCCCAACTACATTGCAATGAACATTGCGACGACCATAAAGATGCCAAGGCCAGACAAGAGGCCAAGTTTTGCGCCGATGCGT
>NZ_JAGXKC010000516.1:0-253 GCF_019091045.1 Stenotrophomonas sp. GbtcB23
GTCGGGCGTCGAGCAGAAATAATAGAAATGATAGGGCGCGTGCGGAATGCCGGCCGCCGCCGCACCACGCCAGTTCTTCTCGAAAGTCGGGTCGATGCGATCCTTGCCCTCGGTCGCCTTGATGAAGACGAAGCCGATGCCGGATTTCTTCACGGTGGCCCAGTCGATGCCGTCGCCGTTCCACTTGGAGAGATCGATGCCGTGAACCTCATGGCGGCCCGGATGATTCCTGCCGAAATCCTGCGGATCGGTA
>NZ_JAGXKC010000517.1:0-253 GCF_019091045.1 Stenotrophomonas sp. GbtcB23
GACTGTCCTTCATGGACAAAGCGTCGCCGGGGTACTGGGATGTGTTTGACCCCTCCAATGGCTACACTGCCATCCATGCGGCCATCGCGCGCCGGCTTCCCCTTGAGGCGACCAGCAGACGCTACTTCTTCGAAAGCGATATCCTGTTCCGCTTGAGTGTCATGCGTGCAAAGGTCGTGGTTATTCCCATGGAAGCGCGCTTCGCCGACGACGTGAGCGGACTCAAGGTGTCGAAGATCATCGGGGAGTTCTT
>NZ_JAGXKC010000518.1:0-253 GCF_019091045.1 Stenotrophomonas sp. GbtcB23
CAATTCGTCGAGGATCAGCATAGAGTACCGTGGGCAGTACGCGAACACGGGACAGGTTGTCCCGGACCGTCAACATTGGATTTACTGGGATATGTCAACTCACGAAGGCGAAGATTGGCGGACGACCTTGCCCTGGACCGTGTTGCCAGCCGGGCGTGCGTGGCATCGCGCAGCGGGTATCGCCCTGGCGCAGTCGGGTGTTTCCCTCTCCATAGCGGCGGTGATTCTGGTGATTGCCAGGCTGGGAGATGGC
>NZ_JAGXKC010000519.1:0-252 GCF_019091045.1 Stenotrophomonas sp. GbtcB23
CGTCCCCATCGTCTAGAGGCCTAGGACATCACCCTTTCACGGTGGCGACCGGGGTTCGAATCCCCGTGGGGACGCCAGTTACAAAACAAAAAGCCCTGACTTCGGTCGGGGCTTTTTTGTTTGCAAAAACACTTGGCGAATCGTCTTCACACGCGTAGAATTCCGCCTCCAGCATCGTGGGGCCATAGCTCAGCTGGGAGAGCGCCTGCATGGCATGCAGGAGGTCGGCGGTTCGATCCCGCCTGGCTCCAC
>NZ_JAGXKC010000052.1:0-16634 GCF_019091045.1 Stenotrophomonas sp. GbtcB23
ATTGCGTTTCGCGCATCGCGGTGCTCTCCGACGGTTGCGGCCGAAGGTGATCTATATCCTTGGTGGCCTCAGTGCGCATGTGCAGGGACTTCTGGCCAGACCTAGAGGGCGAGGCTGTTCAAAGCCGGGAGAACCAGCATTCTGGACATCCTGATGAACGCCTGAGAAGCAAAATGCCCGCGCAAGGCGGGCATCTGCTGAAGCTTGTAGCGGGCCGGACTCTCTTAACCACTCTTGGTGGGACCACTTTGGTGGCGGCCAATGCCCCTTTAACCGGTTCGGGACATCCGTGACCTCAATGCTAAACCGGCCTTCAATGGCTGCAACGACGCCCTTCCCATTTCCGGAAACGCGGTGATTACTTGCTACTTACGTACTTCTCCCGCCGCACCTGCGGCGTCGGCAGCCCAGCCTCCTTCAACGCCTCGAACGTCGCATCCACCATGTCCGGGTTGCCGCACAGGTAGGCGATGTCGGTGGCCGGGTTCGGGGCGAATTCGGCCAGGTGCTGCTGCACGTAGCCGTGGCGGACGTCCGGGTGCGGGTTCTCAGGGAGCTCGCGGGACAGGCACGGCACGTAACGAAAGCCCGGGTGGGCGGCGGCGAAGGCGTAGAAGTCTTCGCTGTAGAGCAGCTCTTCGGGGGTGCGGGCGCCTTGGAGCAGCACCACTTCCACCCCGCGCTCGGCCATGGCGGTGGCCAGCAGCGGCAGCATGGAGCGGTACGGGGTGACCCCGGTGCCGGTGGCGATGAGCAGGTAGCGGGCGTTGTGGTCGCCCGGCATCAGGCAGAACCGGCCGAACGGGCCGCTGGCGGTCACGTGGCCGCCCAGGTCCAGGCCCTCGAACAGGGCCGTGGCGGCGCCACCGGGCACAAAGCTGACTGCAATATCAACGGCTTCGCCCGGCGCCATGGCGTGGTCGTGGATGGTGGCCAGGGAGTAGCTGCGCTTGGTGGCGGTGCCGTCGGCGTACTCGAAATGGACCTGGATGAACTGTCCGGGCTGGAAATCCAGCGGTTGGCCGTCATCACGCAGGAACTGGTAGTGGCCGACGGTGGGGGCCAGCATGCGCCGGTCGATCAGCTTGAGGGGGAATTGAACAGGCACGAATTTGGGAAACAGTGTGTAGCCGGGGCAGACCCTCGGGGGCTTCTATAATAGCCGCTCCCCCGCCCCTATCCAGCGCCGTCCCATGGGCGCGAAGGCAAGAGCTTGGCATCCCAGAACACTCCCGCGACCAGTACCGCCCCCGCCCTGCGGGTGCGCGACCTCCGCAAGACCTATGACAACGGCACCCAGGCCCTGAAAGGGGTTTCGCTGGACGTTGCCCCGGGCGACTTCTTCGCGCTGCTGGGCCCGAACGGGGCCGGCAAGTCCACCCTGATCGGCATCATCAGCTCGCTGGTGAACCTCAGCGAGGGCCAGGTGGAGGTATTCGGCAGCGACCTGGTGCGCAACCGCAGCGCCACCATGCGCCTGATCGGCCTGGTGCCACAGGAAATCAACTTCAACCTGTTCGAGAAGCCCTTCGACATCCTGGTCAACTACGCCGGCTTCTATGGCGTGGCCCGTGCCGAGGCCGAGAAGATGGCCGAGGAGGAGCTCAAGCGCGCCCATCTATGGGAAAAGGCGCAGGTGATGAGCCGGACGCTGTCGGGCGGCATGAAGCGCCGGCTGATGATCGCCCGGGCGATGATGACCCGCCCGCGCCTGCTGATCCTGGATGAGCCCACCGCGGGCGTGGATATCGAGATCCGCCGCGACATGTGGCGGGTGCTGAAGGAGATCAACGCCGCCGGCACCACGATCATCCTCACCACGCATTACCTGGAAGAGGCCGAGCACCTGTGCCGCAACCTGGCCATCATCAACCACGGCCAGATCGTGACCCAGGGGCCGATGCGGGAGCTGCTGGCCAAGCTGGACGTGGAAGGCTTCCTGTTCGATATCGACGGTGAGCTGCCGGCGCAGCTGCCGGTGATCGAGGGCACCACGATGGTGGCCATCGACGGGCACACGCTGGACGTGGACATGCCGCGCGCGATGGATCTGAACCGGGTGTTCGCGGCGCTGAACGCGTCGGGCATCCGGGTGCGGTCGATGCGGACCAAGAGCAACCGCCTGGAGGAGCTGTTCGTGCGCCTCACCGGCAACCAGGAGAACGCGGCATGAGCAGCACCCCGACCCCGGTCCTGACCGACGGCCAGCGCAACCGGATTGCGCTGATGACGATCGTGCGCCGCGAAGTGGCGCGCATCCTGCGCATCTGGGGCCAGACGCTGGTGCCGCCGGCGATCACGATGACGCTGTACTTCCTGATCTTCGGCGGGCTGATCGGCTCGCGCGTGGGCGAGATGGGCGGCTACAGCTACATGCAGTTCATCGTGCCGGGCCTGGTGATGATGAGCGTGATCCAGAACAGCTACGGCAACATCAGTTCCTCGTTCTTCGGCGCGAAGTTCGGCCGCCACGTGGAAGAGCTGCTGGTGAGCCCGATGCCGAACTGGGTGATCCTGTGGGGTTACGTGGCCGGCGCGGTGCTGCGTGGGTTGATGGTGGGCGTGATCGTGCTGCTCATCGCGATGTTCTTCACACCGGTGCGCATTCCACACCCGCTGGTGACGCTGACCACGGTGCTGCTGGGCGCGACGATCTTCTCGCTGGCCGGTTTCATCAATGCGGTGTACGCCAAGAAGTTCGATGACGTGGCGATCGTGCCGACCTTCATCCTGACCCCGCTGACCTACCTGGGCGGCGTGTTCTATTCGGTGAAGCTGCTGCCGACGTGGGCGGAAGCGGCCACGCACGCGAACCCGATCTTCTACATGGTGAACGCGTTCCGCTACGGCCTGCTGGGTACGAGCGACGTGCCGCTGTGGGTAGCGTACGCGCTGATGATCGGTTTCGTGGTGGTGCTGACCGCGCTGGCGCTGTGGCTGCTCAAGCGTGGCGTAGGCATGCGGAGCTGACCTGCCCCGGTAGCGCCGGCCGTTGGCCGGCCCTGGAAGTAGTTGGAGAAACGCATGCGCATACTTGTATTGGGTGCCGGTGGTACCGGCGGTTACTTCGGCGGTCGCCTGGCCCAGGCGGGGGTCGACGTGACCTTCCTGGTCCGCCCTGCCCGCGCGGCTCAGCTCGACAGCGAGGGGCTGGTGATTCGCAGCCCGCTGGGTGATGCGAGCTTCCCGGTAGCCCACGTCACTGCCGATGCGCTGCCTGCGCTTGCCGCAGAGCAGCCCTTCGATCTGGTGATCCTGAGCTGCAAGGCCTATGACCTGGACAGCGCCATCGAGGCGATTGCACCTGCGGTGTCCTCGCGTACGACGGTGCTGCCGATCCTCAACGGGCTCCGCCACTACGCGGCACTGGATGCACGCTTTGGCCGCGATGCGGTGCTGGGCGGCCTGTGCTTCATCAGTGCGACCAAGGCCGCCGATGGGGCGGTGCTGCACCTGGCGCCAGCAGCGAAGCTGACCTTTGGCGAGCGTGATACGCCCGGCGATAGTGCGCGGGTGCTGGCGCTGGCGGCGGCGTGCGTGCAGGCCGGGGTGGACCATGTGGCCAGCGATGCCATTGGGCAGGAGCAGTGGGTCAAGTACACGTTCCTGACCACGCTGGCGGCGGCAACCTGCCTGATGCGGGCGGATGTGGGCACGATCGTGGCGACCGATGATGGTGCGGAGATCGTACGCGGGCTGTATGCCGAATGCCTGGCGGTGGCCGAGGCGGCGGGTGAGCCGATTCCGGACAAGGCGCAGGCGGTTGCACTGGCGGCGACCACGCAGGAAGGTTCGGCGCTGAAAGCGTCGATGCTGCGCGATCTGGAGGCCGGCCAGCAGGTGGAGGCCGAGCAGATCGTGGGCGACATGCTGGTGCGGGCACGCGCGACCGGCCAGGCGGCGCCGCTGCTGGCGGTGGCGTATGCGCATCTGCAGGCTTACCAGCGCCAGCGCGCGGGCTGAGCATGGCTGCCGGCGCTGCACCGACGCGGGTTCTGGTGCTGGGGCTTGGCTACAGCGGGCGGCACGTGGCGGCACTGTTGCAGGCCCAGGGTGTGGCCTGCAGTGGGACGGTGCGGGAGCCGGAGGCGGCGCCCGACGATGGTGTTGTCCGCCACCGGCTGGTGGCGGGGCAGCCTGTTGATGATGCGCTGCGTGAGGACATCCGCAGCGCGGAGGCGGTGATCTGTACGGTGCCTCCGGATGATGCCGGTGACCCTGCGTTGCGGTTGGTGGCCGAAGCGCTGCGTGCCAGCGCGGTACTTCGCTGGGTGGGCTATCTCTCTTCAACGGCGGTATACGCCGACCGCGAGGGCGGCTGGATCGACGAGTCGTCGGTGGCCGATGCGGTGGATGACACGGCGCGGCGGCGGTTGCTGGCCGAGGCGCAGTGGCGCGGGTTCGCACGTGACAAGGGCGTGGCGTCTGCCGTGTTCCGGCTGCCCGGGATCTATGGGCCCGGCCGCAATGCGCTGGTTCAACTGGCGGAAGGTCGCGCGCGGCATGTGCTGCGGCCGGGGCTGGTGTTCAACCGGCTGCATGTGGAGGATCTGGCGGCAGTCGTTGTCGCCGCGATGGGTCGCCCCGGTGAGGCGCTGTATCTACCTGCCGATGACGAGCCGGCGCCGCCGCAGGAAGTGCTGGCGTTCGCCGCTGAGCTGGGCGGGTTCGCAATGCCACCTGCGGTGGCGTGGGATGACCCGTCGGTAAGCCCGGCGTTGCGGCGGTTCTACGCCAGCAACAAGCGCATCGACAGCCGGGGCACGCGCGAAGCGTTGGGGTGGAAGCCGAACTTCGCCACATACCGCGAGGGCCTTCAGCACGCCATCCGGTAGGGTTGGTTCCCAAACAACCGCCGATAGGAGTGATCGGTGCTTTGATGCATTGACCTCTCCGGCGACGTGCCTTCGCCATCGGTCATGCCTTCTACGGCCTCCCCATTGGTATCGGCGGTCGATCGGGATGCGACCCTACCAAGGCAGCGACACGGCAGGCCCGGGTCAGCGCGCGTCTGGCAGGCGGAAGAACGTGCGCGTCGCTGCGGTGGCATTCGCTGCGGTCAGCTCCACATCCTCGCCGCGATCCCGCGCCAGCTCTTCCACGATATGCGCCAGGAACATCGGCTCATTGCGCCGATCCTTCGGCATCGGCTTCAAGCTGCGCGGCAGCAGGTACGGCGCGTCGGTTTCAATCATCAGCCGCTCGGCCGGAATGTGCTTCACCAGCTCGCGCAGGTGCGCGCCACGGCGTTCGTCGCACAGCCAGCCGGTGATGCCGATGTACCAATCCTGGTCCAGGTAATCGAACAGCTCCTGGCGCTCGCCGGTGAAGCAATGCACCACCGCGGCGCCGATGCGGCCGTCGAAGTTCTTCATCTGCGCCATGAAATCGGCATGCGCGTCGCGCTGGTGCAGGAACAGCGGCTTGCGCTGTCCATCGGCGGCGCGCACCTCGCTGGCCAGCTGCAGCTGGCGCTCGAAGGCACGGTGTTGGGCCGGGCGCGGGGCGAAATCGCGGAAATAGTCCAGGCCGCACTCGCCCACCGCCACCACTTCGGCGTGGGCGTGCAGCGCGCGCATTTCGGCATCGCATTCGTCGGTGTATTCCACCGCGTGGTGCGGGTGCACGCCGGCGGTGGCGTACAGGAAGCCCGGGTGCTGGCGCGCCAGGTCGAGGGCCATCGGCGAATGCTCGCGGCTGGCGCCGGTCAGCACCATCTGCACCACGCCCGCCTCGCGGGCGCGGGCCAGCACGGCATCGCGGTCGCGGTCGAAGGAATCGTGGGTGAGGTTGGCGCCGATATCGATCAGTTGCATGGGGCAGCTACAGGGCAATGAATCGCGCCATTGTAGCCCGGCCGGCTCGCCGGCCCTGCCGCCGGCCCGTATCCTTGCGCCATGAGTACGTCGAGTTTTCCGATTTCCGAGCTGCTGCCGCAGATCGTCACGCAGCTGGCCACGCACCCGCGCCTGGTGCTGGAAGCGCCCCCTGGCGCGGGCAAGACCACCCAGGTGCCGCTGGCGCTGCTGGACGCGCCGTGGCTGGAAGGCCGGAAGATCATCATGCTGGAACCACGCCGGGTAGCCGCGCGCAGCGCCGCGCAGTTCATGGCGCGGCAGCTGGGGGAAGAGGTCGGCGGAACGGTGGGCTACCGCATCCGCTTCGAGAACAAGGTCTCGGCACGCACCCGGGTGGAGGTGGTCACCGAGGGCATCCTCACCCGGATGCTGCAGGACGACCCGATGTTGGACGGCGTGGGCGCGCTGCTGTTCGATGAATTCCATGAGCGCCATCTGGCCGCCGATCTCGGGCTGGCGCTGGCACTGGATGTGCAGGCGCAATTGCGCGAGAACCTGCGCATCGTGGTGATGTCGGCGACGCTGGATGGCGAGCGGCTGGCGCAGTTTCTGGACGCCCCGCGCCTGAGCAGCGCCGGCCGCAGCTTCCCGGTGGCGGTGAGCCATTTCCCGGCCCGTCGCGATGAATCCCTTGAGGCGCAGGCACGGCGCGCGGTGGAGCAGGCCTTGGTCGAGCACCCCGGGGATGTGCTGGTGTTCCTGCCGGGCCAACGCGAGATCGCGCGCACCCAGGCGGCGCTGGAACAGGCGTTGCCCGCCGATATCCATGTGTTGCCGCTGCACGGCGAGCTGCCGGTGGAGCAGCAGTCGCGCGTGCTGCAGCCCGATCCGCAGGGCCAGCGCCGGGTGGTGCTGGCCACCAACGTGGCCGAATCCTCGGTGACCCTGCCCGGGGTGCGCGTGGTGGTGGATGCGGGGCTGGCGCGCGAGCCGCGCCATGACCCCAACAGCGGTTTTTCGCGGCTGGACGTGGTGAACATCGCGCAGGCCTCGGCCGACCAGCGCGCCGGCCGCGCCGGGCGCGTGGCCGAAGGCTGGGCCTGGCGGCTGTGGCCGCAGTCGCAGCGGCTGGAAGCGCAGCGCCGGCCGGAGATCGCACAGGTGGAGTTGGCCGCGCTGGCGCTGGAGCTGGCTGCATGGGGCAGCGAGGACCTGCGTTTCGTGGATGCGCCGCCGGTGGGCGCGATGGCCGCCGCGCGCGAGCTGCTGCAGCGGTTGGGTGCGCTGGGCGATAGCGGCGCGCTCACCGCACTGGGCCGGCGCATGCTCACCTTGGGCACGCACCCACGGCTGTCGGCGATGTTGCTGGCCGCCAGCAACGGCACCGAGCAGGCGCTGGCCTGCGACCTGGCCGCGCTGGTGGAAGCGCGGGATCCGCTGCGCCACGGCGGGGATGCGTTGGCCGCGCGGTGGCGGGCGCTGGCCGCATTCCGGCAGGGACGCGTGCCGCAGGACGCCAATCGCGGCGCGCTGGCGGCCATCGATGCGGCCAGCAAGCAGTGGCGGCGGCGCCTGCGCTGCGACACCACGCCGCCGTCTTCAGTGGAGGCCCACCAGCTGGGCGACCTGCTGGCGCACGCCTTCCCGGACCGGATCGCGGCGCGGCATCCCACCGACCCGCTGCGTTACCTGTTGGCCAATGGGCGCAGCGCGCGCCTGTTCGACCCCAGCGACCTGCGCGGTGAGCCGTGGCTGGTGGCGGTGGAACTGCGCTACGAAGCCCGCGATGCGCTGCTGCAGCGCGCCGCGCCGGTGGATGAGAACCGCCTGCGCCGGGATTTCCCGCAGCGCTTCCAGCAGCAGGACGTGGTGCGCTGGGACGCGGACAAGCGGGCGCTGGTGGCGCGCCGCGAAAGCCGCTTCGACCGCATCGTGCTGGACAGCCGCTCGGCCGGGCGGGTGGATCCGGCGCAGGCCGCGCAGGCGCTGACCGAGGCGGTGCGTGAGCTGGGACTGGAGGCATTGCCGTGGACCGACGGCCTGCGCCAGTGGCAGGCGCGAGCGCTCTCGCTGCGTGCGTGGATGCCGGAGCTGGAGCTGCCGGAGGTGTCCGATGCGGCGCTGATGGAGACGCTCACGACATGGCTGACGCCGGCGTTCCATGGCAAGACGCGATTGGATGCGCTGGATGAGTCCACGCTGGGCGAGGCGCTGAAGTCGCCGATGCCGTGGGCGCAGCGCCAGCTGATCGACAGGCATGCGCCGGTGCGTATCGCGGTACCCTCGGGCATGGAGCGGCCGATCACGTATGCGCTGGAGGCCGATGGCAGCACGCCGCAGCCACCGGTGCTGGCGGTGAAGCTGCAGGAGCTGTTCGGGCTGGCCGATACGCCGCGCATTGCCGATGGCCGCGTGCCGCTCACGCTGCACCTGCTGTCGCCCGGTGGCCGCCCGCTGCAGGTGACCCAGGACCTGCGCAACTTCTGGGCCAACACCTATGCCGAGGTCAAAAAGGAAATGAAGGGGCGCTACCCACGGCACCCGTGGCCGGATGATCCGTGGACCGCCAGCGCCACCCATCGCGCCAAGCCGCGCGGGACATAACGCCGGCTGACCGTGCGCCGCCGGTCCACCTGAATGGATCGCGCGGATTGGTTATGGTCGTGACCATGCCGTGCCTGGTGGATAACACGCCCTACACGGCCCCCGCGCGACACTGGATTTCGAACCGAGGCAAAGGACCCCCCAATGAGCAGACTGACCGTGATTACCGACCGCGCCCTGGAGCGTGCACTGGATCTGGCAAGCAGCGCAGGCGATGGCCTGAAGCACGCCGGCAGCAACCTGCGCCACCTCGGCCCGCAGGCGACGGACTGGATCAAGACCGGTGCGGCGCTGGGTGCGGTGAAGACCGGCAGCAAGGTGGCCGCCAAGGCGGTGCGCCGTAACCCGGCGGCAACCATCGCCGTGGCCGCAGTAGGTGTAGGCCTGCTGGGCTACGCGCTGTACCGCAAGCAGCAGAAGAAGAAGCTGGCCAACGGCAGCGTGGTGAATGGGCAGGCCGAGCGCATCAGCGCGCGCAACCGCCGCAACACCACGGTGGTGGATGAGCACAGCGATATCGGCAGCGACGCCTGATCCATCAGGCACGTTGCAGTAGACGAAAACCGCCGGCCTGTCCGGCGGTTTTTGTTTGGATCAATCGATCCGCCGCCACTGGCCGGGCTGCAGGTCCGCCAACCGGTGCGGGCCCATCGCCACGCGCACCAGCCGCAGGGTAGGCAGGCCGACCGCCGCCGTCATCCGCCGCACTTGGCGGTTGCGCCCTTCGCGCAGGGTGATGGCCAGCCAGGCATCAGGCACGGTCTTGCGGAACCGCACCGGTGGCGTGCGCTCCCACAACGTTGGGGTTTCCAGGTACTCCACGCGTGCGGGCAGGGTCGGGCCGTCGTTCAACTGCACGCCCCTGCGCAACGCCTGTACCTGCTCGTCGGTCGGCGCGCCTTCCACCTGCACCCAGTAGGTCTTGTCTTCCTTGTGGCGCGGGTCGGTCAGCCGATGTGCCAGCCTGCCGTCGTCGGTGAGCAGCAGCAGGCCCTCACTGTCGTAGTCCAGACGACCTGCCGCGTATACGTCAGGCGGCAGGCCGAAGCCGGCCAGGGTCGCGCGTGGCGGCTGGCTGCTGTCGGTGAACTGGCACAGGACGTTGAAGGGCTTGTTGAAGGCGATCAGCATGGGGCGGGACAGAAGTGACGAGGTGTCATTGTCCCATTACACGGCTTCGGACGCCGTGGTACCGACCAACGGTCGGTACCTACCGCTATCTCAACCGGTAGCGCACGACCGTGGGTCGTGCTCCCGCGTACCGGGCAGGGCCCGGCACTACTTCACGAAACGAAGGGTCATGCGGTCGCTTTCACCGATGGCCTTGTACTTGGCATCATCGGCGGCGTCGTGGTTGTTCACCGGCGGCAGGGTCCACACGCCGTTCGGGTGGTCCTTGGTATCGCGCGGGTTGGCGTTGATCTCGCTGCTGCCGGCAAGCTTGAAGCCGGCCGCTTCGGCCATGGCGATGACCTGGGCCTGGCCCACGTAGCCGCTCTTGTCGTCGGCCGGCACGTCGGCCTTGGCACGGTGTTCGACCACGCCGAGCACGCCACCGGGCTTGAGCACGCTGTAGAAGCCCTTGAACATGCCTTCGGCCTGGTTGGCGCTGCGCCAGTTGTGCACGTTGCGGAAGGTCAGCACGACATCGGCGGAGTTGTCGGGGCCGAACTTGGGGGCCTTGGGGTCGTAGCCCACGATCTTGGCCTTGTCGTAGAGCGCCGGGGTGCCGGCGAACTTCTTTTCCAGCCCGTCGCGACCGCGCTGCTGGTAATCGCGGGCCTTGCCTTCAGCAACCGCCATCGGGTCGACCACCGCCGCGACGTAGGTGCCCTTGTCTCGCAGCAGCGGGGCGAGGATTTCCGAGTACCAGCCGCCACCGGGGGTGATTTCCACCACGGTCTTGCCCGGTTCCACGCCGAAGAACGACAACGTCTGCGCCGGGTGCCGGTAGGCGTCGCGCTTCACGTTGTCCGGCGTGCGGCCCTTGCCGTCGACGGCAGCCTGGACGGCGGCGGTGATGGCGGGCTGGGCGTTGGGGCCGGCTGGCTTGATGGCCATGGCGGGGGCGGCAAGCAGCAGCGTGGACACGGTGAACAGGCAGGCACAGCTGAGCGAACGGGCTTTCATCGGATCACCTACGGTGGTGGGATGCGGCGAGCCTAGCAGTCGCGATGTCAAAGGTGTTCACAAAACGTTAGTGCAGTGCAGCGAAGCGGAACACTGTTTTGTGGCCCGCGCCGCAGCGGTGTCATGGACAGGCACTTATGCTGTGACATTGGATTTGACTGGAGGATTGCCCATGACTGCACCGCGCGAACTCGGCCGTTCCGGCCTGAAAGTGCTTCCCATCGCGTTCGGCGGCAACGTCTTCGGCTGGGGCGCGGACGAGAAGACCTCGTTCGCCCTGCTCGATGCGTTCGTCGATGCCGGCTACAGCCTGGTCGATACCGCCGATGTGTATTCGGCCTGGGTGCCCGGGAACAAGGGCGGTGAATCGGAAACGATCCTGGGCCGCTGGTTCCAGCGCAGCGGCAAGCGCGACAAGGTGGTGCTGGCCACCAAGGTGGCCAAGTGGGCCGAACACCCGGGGCTGTCCGCCGACAACATCAGCGCGGCCGTGGAAGATTCGCTGCGCCGCCTGCAGACCGATGTCATCGATCTCTACCAGGCGCACGAGGATGACGAGTCCACCCCGCTGGAAACCACGCTGGCCGCGTTTGGCCGGTTGATCGAACAGGGCAAGGTACGTGCGATTGGCGCCTCCAACTACAGCGCCGAGCGGTTGCAGGCCGCGCTGAAGGTATCGGCGGACTACAAGCTGCCCCGCTACGAGACGCTGCAGCCGGAGTACAACCTGTATGACCGTGCCGGTTACGAAAGTGGGCTGGAAGCGGTGGCGCGCGAGCACGGGCTGGGCGTGATCAGCTACTACTCGCTGGCCAGCGGCTTCCTCAGCGGCAAGTACCGCAGTGCCGACGATGCGGCCAAGAGCAGCTCGCGCGGCAGCAGCGTGGTGGCCAAGTACGTCAATCCGCGTGGCCTACGCATCCTGCAGGCGCTGGATGACGTGGCCGGCACCTACAACGCGACCCCCGCCCAGGTCGCCATTGCCTGGTTGATCGCCCGCCCGGGCATCACCGCGCCGATCGTCAGCGCGACCCGCGTGGAACAGCTGCACGACGTCCTTGCCGCTGCCCAGGTAGACCTGACCGCCGAAGACATCGCACAGCTGGAAAGCGCCAGCGCCGCCTGACCACGCCTCCGGAATAGACCGCACCAGCAACGGCCACCCCAGGGTGGCCGTTGCCGCATCACCCCACCACTGCCCCATCCTCGGCCACCAGCGCGTGATGCATGCTGACCCCGGCGCGCACGCCCTCCGCACTGGCCAGCGTGATGTTGCCCATCAACGTTGCGTCACCCGCCGCGTAGACACCGGGCACCGTGGTCTGCTTCTGCGCATCCACCCGAACCAGCACACCGACCGGGCTCTCTTCCAGTTCACAGCCGAGCTGCTCCACCAGCTGCGAACCCATTTCCTGGCGCGCACTGACGAACAGCGCGCGCAGGTCGATGTGGCGTCCATCGGCCAGCAAGGCCCCACTCAACTGCGGCGGGTCGCCTTCCAGTGCCACCACCGTTTCCGTTTCGATCTGCACCCCGCGCCGCTGCAGCGTGCCCAGCTGCTCGTCGTCCAGTGCCATGCCCTGCGTGAAAAAGGTGACCTGGCCCCAGTCGGCGATCAGCGCGGCCATGATCGGCGACATCGGATGTCCCCCCAGCAGCCCGATCGCGCCACCGCCCACTTCATAGCCATGGCAGTACGGGCAGTGCAGCACGCTGTGGCCCCAGCGTTCGGCGAGGCCGGGCAGTCCGGGCAACACATCGCGGATGCCGGTGGCCAGCAGCAGCTTGCGCGCCGCCCATGTATCCCCGGCCGCCGTGCTTACCGCGAAACCATCCACGGTCGGCTGCGCGTCGGTGGCGGTGTCGTTGGCCCAGCGCACGCTGGGGTAATCCAGCAGCTGTGCCTTGGCCTGGCGCAGCAGGTCGCCGCCGGAGATGCCATCCAGACCCAGCACGCCATGCGAGTGGCTGGAGAAGCGGTTACGCGGCAGCCCGCTGTCGATCACCAGCACGCTGCGGCGCGCACGCGCCAGCATCATGGCGGCGGAGAGCCCGGCGAAACTGCCGCCGACGATCACGGCATCAAAGGTCATGCGGAACTCCCTTGCTGTGCTGGGCCAGGTGCTGGGCAAAGGCGTCGCCCAGGGTCGCCAGCGTGGTGGCATGCAGGCGCTGTTCGAGCAGTGCCTGCGCCTGTTGGTAGCTCTCATCCAGCGCGGCATTCACCACCTGCTGCACCGGGCAGCCGCGCCCGGTGTCGCGCGCGCCGGTATGGAGCAGCGCCGGCGAGCCGATGGCGAGATAGACGTCGTGCAGGGTGATGGTGGCCGGGTCGCGCGCCAGCTGGCTGCCGCCACCATGGCCGCGGGCGGTGTGGACCAGCCCGCCCTTGTGCAACGCGGCGAGCAGGCGGCGGATCACCACCGGGTGGGTCGGCAGGCAGGCAGCGAGCTGTTCGGAGGTGCGCGGTCCGTCCTGGCCGACCAGGTGGGCCATGATGTGGAGCGCGTCGGAGAATTGATTGCTGGATTTCATGTAACAACAATAGTTACATAATTTGACAGCGGCGGGTAGCCCCGGCCGTTGGCCGGCCCATGCACCGCTTTCAGCGGAGGAACGCCCGCCCGGTCATGGATTCGGCGAGATAGTCCAGGAAGCTGCTGATCCGCGCCGAAACGGCGGTGTTGCGGTAGTACACGGCGTGGATGGGCTGGCGCACTTCCACGGTGAGCGCCGGCAGCACCTGCACCAGCGTGCCCGCATCGCGGTCGCGGTGGGTCATGAAGTCGGACAGGCAGACCACGCCCGCGCCTTCGAGGGCCAAGCGGCGGAGGGTTTCGCCGCTGGACACGGCCACCGCCGGGCGGATGTGCAGCAGCGCGTCGGTGCGCCCGGGCAGCGGCCAGTGGTTGAGCGAGTCGGGCTCGTTGAAGCCGAGCAGCGCGTGGCCGTCCAGTTGTTCAACCGTCTTCGGCGTGCCGTACTGGGCGAGGTAGGCCGGGCTGGCCAATACGCGAAGGCGGCTATGCGCGAGCGGGCGCGCGTGCAGGGTGGAATCGGCCAGCGGGCCAATGCGGATGGCGACGTCGGTGCGGCGTTCGAGCAGATCGATGTAGCGCTCGCTGCTGTTGAGCTCCAGCTGCACGTCCGGGTACAGCGCCCGGTACCCGGTGACCATCGGCGCGATGACGTGCAGCACGAAGGGGGTGGCCGCATCCACGCGCAGGCGCCCGGCCGGGCGCTGCCGCCGCGCCGTCATGTGCTCTTCGGCCGCTTCCACCGAGGCCACGATGGCGCGTGCCTGGGCGAGGAAGGCATCGCCTTCTTCGGTGAGCTGAAGGCGGCGGGTGGTGCGGGTCAGCAGGGTGGTGCCCAGCTTTTCCTCCAGCCGGCCCAGCGCGCGGCTGACCCCGGAGGTGGTCTGGCCCAGTTCCTCGGCGGCGGCGGTGATCGAGCCGCTGTCGATGACGGCGATGAACGCCTGCATTTCGTCCAGGGTGGTCTTCATGGCCCCATTATTGACCATGAAGCAAGAGTCATTGGCGTGAAGACCGGTTTTTCCGCAAGAGTGCGGCGCGCAGACTGCGCACCTTCTTCTTCCACCGGTAACGCTCATGTCCCGTGGCATCCCCTTGGCCCTGTTGGCGCTTACGCTGGGTGCGTACGCCATTGGCACCACAGAATTCGTCATCGTCGGGCTGATCCCGACCATTGCCGCCGACCTCGGCGTTTCCCTGCCCTCCGCGGGCCTGCTGGTCTCGCTGTACGCGCTGGGCGTGGCGGTCGGCGCGCCTGTGTTGACCGCACTGACCGGCCGGGTGCCGCGCAAGACCCTGCTGGTGGCCCTGATGGTGCTGTTCACCCTGGGCAACGTGATTGCCTGGATGGCGCCCAGCTATGGCTCGCTGATCGTGGCGCGGGTGTTGACCGGGCTGGCGCACGGCGTGTTCTTCTCGATCGGCTCGATCATTGCCACCTCGGTGGTGCCGAAGGAAAAGGCGGCCAGTGCGATTGCGATCATGTTCACCGGCCTGACCGTGGCACTGGTCACCGGGGTGCCGCTCGGCACGTTCATCGGCCAGCACCTGGGCTGGCGGGCGACCTTCCTGGCAGTGGCGGCGCTGGGCGTGGTCGCGCTGATCGGCAGCCTGCTGTTCGTGCCGCGCAACCTGCAGCGCAGCGAGCCAGCGACGTTCGGCCAGCAGCTTTCGGTACTGGCGCAGCCGCGCCTGCTGCTGGTGTATGCGATCACCGCGCTGGGCTATGGCGGTACGTTCCTGTCCTTTACCTATCTTGCGTCGATCCTGCAGGACGTCACCGGTTTCTCGCCGAACGCGGTGAGCGGCGTGTTGCTGGTGTACGGCGTGTCGGTGGCGATCGGCAACCTGTGGGGTGGCCGCCTGGCCGACCGCCGTGGGCCGATTCCGGCGCTGAAGCTGATCTTCGGGCTGCTGGCGCTGGTGCTGTTCGCGTTGACCTTCACCGCGCACAACACCTGGCTGGTGCTGCTGACGGTGCTGGCACTGGGCGCGGTGGCGTTCGGCAACGTGCCGGGGCTGCAGGTGTACGTGGTGAAGCAGGCGCAGCGCTTTGCGCCGCAGGCGGCGGATGTGGCCTCTGGCCTGAACATCGCCGCGTTCAACGTGGGCATCGCAATGGGTGCTTCGCTGGGCGGGCTGGTGGTGGATCACCTGGGCCTGATGCATACGCCGTGGCTGGGCGCGCTGGTGGTGTTGGGTGCGCTGGGGCTGACCGTGCTGAGCGGGCGGCTGGACCGGCGTGACGGGATCGAGGATCGCGCCGAGGGCGTGGTTGTCGCCGCCCATTGAGCCTTCTCATTTGATTCGTTTAACAGTGCACGGCGTAGCCTGCACTCCCCCACTGAAAGAGTTTTCCATGAGCATTCCCGCATTCGGCCTTGGCACGTTCCGCCTGAAGGACCAGACCGTCATCGATTCGGTCCGCAACGCACTGGACGTGGGCTACCGCGCCATCGATACGGCGCAGATCTACGGCAACGAAGCCGAGGTCGGGCAGGCCATCGCCGAGTCTGGCGTGGCGCGTGAGGACCTGTTCCTGACCACCAAGATCTGGATCGCCAGCTTCCAGCACGATGCGCTGCTGGAGAGCCTGCGCGAAAGCCTGCGCAAGCTGCGTACCGACCATGTCGACCTGACCCTGATTCATTGGCCGTCGCCGAACGACGCGGTGCCGATGGCCGAATACCTCGGCGCGCTGGCGCAGGCCAAGGCCGAAGGCCTGACCCGGCAGATCGGCATTTCCAATTTCACGATTGACCTCACCCGCCAGGCGATCGCGATCCTCGGTGCCGATGCGATCGCGACCAACCAGATCGAGGTGCATCCGTACCTGCAGAACCGGGCGCTGATTGCGTTCCTGCGTGAGCAGGGCATCCATGTGACGGCCTACATGAGCCTGGCCTATGGCGAGGTGCTGAAGGATCCGGTGATCCAGGCCATTGCCGAACGCCACGACGCCACCCCGGCGCAGGTAGCACTGGCCTGGGCGCTGCAGCAGGGCTTTGCGGTGATTCCGTCCTCGACCAAGCGCGAGAACCTGGCCAGCAACCTGCTCGCGGCGGACCTGCGGTTGAGCGACGAGGACATGGCGCAGATTGCCACGCTGGATCGTGGACAGCGGCTGGCGAACCCGGAGGGCATTGCCCCGGCGTGGGATTGAGGGTGATTTGTTCAGGATTCGATACGTAATCCTACATACCGTATCGGATCCTGAACATTATCCCTGCTCTGCGCCCCAAGCGACCGACGCGGGCTGAAAAGTTCACTATTCGACACAGAAGATGCGATAAGGTGTCGAATACTGAACTTCTCCGGTGAGTACGTGCAGACCCACTCCCAGTCTCCCGCCGCCTTGGCTGCAACGCTCCAGCTGGGCAGATCCGTCCAGGCAATGCGCAAGCGGCAGCGACTGACCCAGGAGCAGCTTGCCGAGCGTGCTGGCGTCGGCCGCACCACCCTGCACAAACTCGAAAGCGGCCACCCCGGCCTTGCAGTCGCCAGCGTGCTGGAAGTGCTTCAAGTGCTCGACGCCGGGATGGTGGATCGCATTCTGGATGTCGTG
>NZ_JAGXKC010000520.1:0-252 GCF_019091045.1 Stenotrophomonas sp. GbtcB23
GCTGGGCGCCAGCGCGATCAGCCGCATCGGCATCTGCTACAGCCAGAACCCGCGCGACCTGCCGGGCTGGGAAACGGCGGTGGTTGCCGGGCGCCTGCCGGTGTGGCGGGGGCTGACCCTGGATGCGGACGGTGCGCTGCGCGCCGCGCTGGTCAACCAGCTGATGTGCCAGGGCGAGGTGGATGGCCGCGCGCTGGGGGCACGCCACGGTGTCGATTTCGACCAGTACTTCGCCGATGCGCTCACCGCACT
>NZ_JAGXKC010000521.1:0-252 GCF_019091045.1 Stenotrophomonas sp. GbtcB23
GCGATGGAACGGTGCAGCGGCTATTCCATCTAGGCCCGCATCCAGATGCGGGATGCGGACGGCGTTACGGTCGCGACCCTGGACGACTGCCGTTACCGCCGCACCTCGCTCCGCCGCCATCACACGCTGGCTTCCGTCGCATTCCACTATGAAACGGTGCCCACGGCGCTGCTTGCGGCGCGCGAGGGCGTGCCGCTCGACGTCTCGACCACGTTCGGGGCCGCGCAGGCAAGGACTTCCGACAATGCGACG
>NZ_JAGXKC010000522.1:0-252 GCF_019091045.1 Stenotrophomonas sp. GbtcB23
TTGGAAACGCTGCAGGCAATTCCCCATCCCTTCGCCAGCGTCGATTTTACGAGCGACGGAATGGGCGCCTGCCTCGGCGCCCCTTCAGGCCGCGACGGCGCGATCGCCATCGCCGGCACCGGCTCCATCGGGCTCGGCTTCGTGGAGGGTCGAAACCTGCGCACCGGCGGCTATGGCTTTCCGATCTCCGACGAGGGCAGCGGCGCCGATCTCGGCCTCAAGGCGATCCAATTGGCGCTGAGAGCCAATGAC
>NZ_JAGXKC010000523.1:0-252 GCF_019091045.1 Stenotrophomonas sp. GbtcB23
TTTTTTCGTGTGCTGGCCCTCGCTCCTATCATCTTGTCCGGATGCGCAGGCAAATACGAACAGCTGGCCAAATGCCCAAGCGACGAGAACCCCGTGCCGGCTCTCGGCTACGAGGCAGGGAAAGAATCGACGGCGCCGCAACAGGCGCTCGCCGACATCGTCGACAGTGATTGCGGTCCGATGCGGCCCGTCAATTCCTTCCAGGGGGGATGATGGATCCGGTCAGCTATGCGGTCAATTTTTATGGCGACG